>VEQZ01000022.1 GCA_018882975.1 Rhodocyclaceae bacterium
TCGTAGCCCCACTCACCGACAAAGCCGACCCGCATCATGCGCGCCGGGATGCCGGCAATGTGGCCGACCCGCACCGCAAGGTAGGGGAAGGCGGCCGGCGACAGGTCGACGTCGCACAGCGGGGCAAGCACCTTGCGGCAGTCGGGGCCGGCGAGGTTGACCGACGAATAGGCGCCAGTGAGGTTGACAATGCCGCACTGCAGGCGCCACTCGGCATTCAGCCGCGACAGTTCGCGGTAGACCGTGGCCGAGCCCGAGGTGGTGGTGGTGAAGTAGTAGACGTCGGGCTGCAGGCGCGCGATCACGCCTTCGTCGGTGAGCACGCCGCTCTCGTCGCACATGATGCCGTAGCGGGTGGCGCCGACCTTGAGCAGGTCGATGCGCGCGGTGTACACGCGGTTGAGGAACTCCGCCGCCTGCGGCCCGCGCACTTCGATCTTGCCGAGCGTGCCGACGTCGATCAGGGCGACGCCGTTGCGCACGCGGCGCACCTCGTCGTGGATGCACTCGAGACGCGACTTGCCATTCACTGCGTAGTACTCCGGGCGCTCCCACGCGCCGGCCGGCATGAACACCGCACCGAGCGCCGCGTGGCGGCCGTGCAGCGGCGAGCGGCGTTGCGGGTTGAAGCCGCGCCCGGCCAGATGCGACATCGGCACCGGGTGGAAGAACGGCCGCGCCGTGGTGGTGCCGACCTGCTGCGGCGACTTGCCGGTCAAGCGCGCGAGGATGCGAAGCGCCGTCATATTGGAGTGCTTGCCCTGGCTCGGGCCCATGCCCACGGTAGTGAAGCGCTTGAGCAACTCGATGTTGTCGTAGCCCTCCTGCACCGCATTCTCGAAGTCCTTGACCTGCAGGTCCTCGTCGAAGTCGACGAAGTTCTTGCCGCCGGGGTGGGCCACCACCGGCCAGGCGTGGCTCGGCGCTTCGTTGCCTGCCGGCAGGGGCGGCGCTGCCGGCGCCTCGCGGCCCAGCGCCTGCGCTGCAGCGGCAGCCCCGGCGCGGGCGCCATCGGCGAGCTTGGCATCAAAGCCGTAGACGCCGTTGACGCGGCCGCAGGCGAACACGCCCTCGGGCAGCGCGTCCGGCACGAACTGCTGCAAACGCTCGTCAAAGCGCATCCTGGTGCCGGCCTGGTAGAGCAGGTTGGCGGCCGGCGCCCAGCCGGTGCTCATCGCCACGCCGTCGCAATCGATGCGGCGCGCCGTGCGGGTGTCGGCCAGCCCGTTGCGCACGCGACACAGCGTCACGCCGGCCAGCTCGCCACGGCTGCTGGCGTGGGCCTCGTGGATGCCGGTTCCGGCCAGACACTCGACGCCCTTCCCGCGCACCGCCTCGACCAGGAGCCCGCCCGGCAGGGGCTCGCGCAGGTCGGCGACGGCGGCCACCTGCACGCCGGCCTCGAGCAGGTCGAGTGCGACGCGGTAGGCGGCGTTGTTGGCGGCGAGCACCACCACGCGACGCGCCGGCTGCACCGCGTAGCGGTGAATCAGGCGCTGCATGGCCGAGCCGAGCATCACGCCCGGCAGGTCGTTGTTGCGGAACACCGCCGGCTGCTCAAAGGCGCCGCTCGCCATCACCGTGGCGCCGGCGCGCATCTTGGTCAGCTTGTCGCCATCCACCAGCGGCACCCACTGGTCGGCGTACCAGCCGGCCGCCAACGTCGACTCGAAGACGCGGATGCCGCTGTGGCCGCGCACACGCGCCACCAGGGCGCGCACCGCGTCGGCCTGTTGCGCGGCACCGCCCAACTGGTACATGCCGGAACCGCCAATGCGCGCGTTCTCGTCGACCAGCGCCACGCGCGCGCCGGCCTCGGCCGCCGCCAGCGCCGCCGCCAGACCCGAGGGCCCGCCGCCGATGGCCAGCACGTCGCAGAAGTCGTAGCGCTTGGGCGTGCGCACGTGCGGCGTCGCCGTGTCGAGCCGGCCGAGGCCGGTAATGGCGCGGAACATGCGCTCCCACATCGGGAACCAGCGCTTGCTGTAGAAGGCCTTGTAATAGAAGCCGACCGGCAGAAAGGGGGACAGCCGGTCGAGAAACTGCACGCGGTCACCGCGCACGCCACCCCAGGTGTTCACCGCGCTGAGGTCCATGCCCTCGCGCAGCGGCACCACGTCGCCGCGCACGTTGAGGCGCTGGCCGTCCTGCAGCAGCACGTTGACATCGTGGTTGGCCATCGACAGGATGCCGCGCGGCCGGTGGTACTTGAAGCTGCGGCCCAGCGTGCGCTGGCCGGCGGCCCACAGCGCGCTGCTGATGGCGTCGCCGGCAAAACCGGTGAAGGCGCGGCCTTCAAAGCGGAAATTCAGCGGTTTGGAGCGGTCGATCCACTCGTCGGGTCGTTGCGGCAGGCGGGTCATTCGGCGCCCCCCGGCAACCAGGTGCGCAGCACGCGGTCCTTTTCGGTGTCGCGCTCGGCGATGAACCAGGTGTTGCTCGGCGTGTGGCACCACCACTCGCGCTTGACGCCAGGCGCGCCGTTGCGGTTGAACACGTGGTCGGCCCACTGCGCGTCGCTGCAGCTGGCGGCGTCGGGCGCCGGGCGCAGTTCGCCCCAGTAGACGAACTCCGACACCGGTCGGGACCCGTTGACAGGACAAGGCATCAGTTTCATGGCAGCGCCCTCAGTGGCCCACGCTCGCCGCGCCCTTCTCGCCGGTCAGCGAGTAGTTGCGGAAGCGCTCCAGCGAGAAACCGGTGATGAGTTCGTGCGGCTGGTCCTTGGCCACCGTCCACGCCATGGTCTTGCCGCACACCGGCGTCGCCTTGAAGCCCCACGTGCCCCAGCCGGAGTCGAGGTAGAAGCCCTCGACCGGCGTCTTGCCCATCACCGGCGCAAAGTCCGGCGTCATGTCGGCCATGCCGGCCCACTGGCGGTTGACCTTGACGTGCGAGAGGAAGGGGAACATGTCGAGCATGTGCGCCGACAGGCCCTCGGTGAAGTCGAGCGTCGAACGCGTCGAATGCACCTCATAGGGGTCGAGCGAGGCGCCCATTACCAGTTCGCCGCGCGCGCTCTGGCTGATGTAGATGTGCAGGCTGCCGGAGACGAAGATGTGGTCGAGCCACGGCTTCATCGGCTCGCTGACCATGGCCTGCAGCGGGTGGATGTAGATCGGCGTACGGATGCCGACCATGTCGGTGAGGCGCGGCGTCGATCCGGCCACCGCGCAGAGCACCTTGTTGGTGGCGATGTGCCCGCGGCTGGTCTGCACGCCCACCACCTTGCCGCCCTTGACCTCGATGCCGGTCACTGCCGTCTGCTGGTGGATCTCGACGCCGCGCTGGCAGGCGCCGCGGCCGTAGCCCCAGGCCACCGCGTCGTGGCGCGCGATGGCGCCCGGCGCGTGATAGAGCGCGCCGAGGATCGGCGCATGGCCGTTGCAGGTGATATCAATGCTCGGGCAGGCGCGCTTGATGAAATCCGGCCCGACCAGTTCGGAGTCGACGCCATAGTGCTTGTTTACCTCGGCGCGCCAGCGCATGGTCCGCACCGCCGAGTCGGTGTGCGCCAGCGTGAAGTGCCCGCGCGTCGAGTAGAACAGGTTGAGGTCGAAGTCCTCGCTCAGGTCCTGCCACAGCTTGACCGAGGCGTCATAGAACTTGACGCCCTCGGGGGTCAGGTAGTTGGAGCGGATGATGGTGGTGTTGCGGCCGGTATTGCCGCCGCCGATGTAACCCTTCTCCAGCACCGCTACGTTGGTGATGCCGTGCTCGCGCGCCAGATAATAGGCGGCGGCGAGGCCGTGCCCGCCGGCACCGATGATGACCACGTCGTAGGCCGGCTTGAGGTCGGTCGGCGCGCTGAACATGCGCGGCTCCGGATGGCTGCGGCTGAGCCCGAAGCGCAGCAGTCTCCAAGGCATGAAGGTCTAGTCTCCGAACACGGTTGAGAGATTCCCTGCGGGCACGATTGTTTATTGCAGTGAAACCTGTATGGTTATAGACCAGCCGCGAGATGTGGTCAACAAATTTTCATCAGGTGAATCATGACTGCCCCCCGGACCGGCCTCCACGAACCCATAGAACGTGCCGCGGGCGAACGTGCTTCAGGCGACCCCGCCCTGCGTGAAGAGGCGGCGCTGGAGCGCTGCCTCGGCACCGCCCTGCGCGACAAGCGGCTGGCCCACGGGCTAACCATTGCCGAAGTGTGCGAACGCGCGGGCATCTCGCGCGGCATGTTGTCGAAGATCGAGAACGGCCAGACCGCCACCAGCCTCGACACCCTGCACCGGTTGGCGCGCGCGCTCGGCGTGTCGCTGTCGGCACTGTTCCGCGACGTCGATACGGTGGAAGGCAATGCGCAGCTGATCCGCGCCGGCGAGGGCATGGAGGTGGTTCGGCGCGGCACGCGGCGCGGCCACACCTACCGTCTGCTGGCTTACGACCAAGGGCCGCGCAAGCTGTTCGAGCCCTTCCTCATCAGCATGGACGATGCATCCGAGGTGTTCCCCACTTTTCAGCACCCGGGCACCGAGTTCATCTACATGCTCGAAGGGCGCATGGTCTACCGGCATGGCAACGACCGCCACGAGATCGGGCCGGGCGATGCGCTGAGTTTTCGCGGCGACGTGCCCCACGGGCCCGAGGCGCTGCTGGAAACGCCGATCCGCTTCCTCGCGGTGATCGTCTACGGCGCCGGTGAGCAGGCATGAGCGCGGGCGCGCCGGGCGCACCTGCCATCCGCGCTGCCACGCCGGAGGACATCCCGGCGCTGGTCGGTCTGCTGGCTGCGCTGTTCGCCATCGAACAGGACTTTTCGCCCGACGCTGCGCGCCAGGCCCGTGGTCTCGCGGGCGTCATCGCCAGCCCGCTCGGGCGCGTCACGGTGGCCACCGCGCCGGATGGCTCGGTGATCGGCATGTGCTCCGGGCAGCTGGTGTTCTCCAGCGCCGAGGGCGCGCCGTCGGTCTGGGTGGAGGACGTAGTGGTAGCCGAAGGCTGGCGCCGGCAAGGCATCGGCCGAGCCCTGCTCTCCGGCACCCTCGACTGGGCCACGGGGCATGGTGCCACCCGCGCGCAATTGCTGGTCGACCTCGACAATCCGCCCGCCCTCGCTTTTTACCAGCGCCTGGGCTGGGCAGGAACACGGCTTGCCGCGCAGCGGCTCAGCCTTGACCCGGCCGGCGCGGCACCGGTGATAGCGGCCGGCTCGGCGGTGGCCGGTCCGGGCGAGACCTGATTCGCGCCGGCGCGGCATAAAAAAACGGGCACCCGCAGGTGCCCGAAGCCCACTGGAAGATTGACGGTCACACGTGGTAGGCGGTCTCGCCATGTGACACGGTGTCGAGGCCTTCGCGCTCTTCTTCTTCCTTCACGCGCAGGCCCATGACCAGACCGATCAGCTTGAGGGCGATGAAGGACACCACACCGGAGACGATCACCGAGGTCAGCACGGCCTCACCCTGGATCACCACCTGCGCAGCGATACCGGGGAAATCGGCGGCGTCGCCGCACTTGTTGGTGACGTAGTTGCAGATGCCGGTGCCGCCGAGGCTCGGCGAGGCGAACACACCAGTCAGCAGCGCACCGACGATGCCGCCGACGCCGTGCACACCAAACACGTCGAGCGCGTCATCGGCACCGATCAGGCGCTTGAGGCCGGTTACGCCCCAGTAGCACACGGCACCGGCGGCGAGACCGATGACCAGCGCGCCGCCCACGCCGACGAAGCCGCAAGCCGGCGTGATGGCCACCAAACCCGCCACCGCACCGGAGACGGCGCCCAGCATCGAGACTTTGCCGCGGGCCACGTATTCGACGAACGACCACGCCAGCACCGCGGCAGCGGTCGCCGCGAAGGTGTTGACAAAGGCGAGCGCCGCAACTCCGTTGGCCTCAAGGTTGGAGCCGACGTTGAAGCCAAACCAGCCCACCCAAAGCAGCGACGCACCGATCATGGTCATGACCAGATTGTGCGGTGGCATGGCTTCCTTGCCGAAACCGATGCGCTTGCCCAGCACGATGGCCGCCACCAGACCGGCGACACCGGCATTGATGTGCACCACGGTACCGCCGGCAAAGTCGAGCGCGCCCTTTTGCCAGAGCCAGCCGGCAGCCGCAGTCACGGTTTCCAGCGAAGCGGCGTCGGTGATCGCATCGGGACCGTCCCAGTACCACACCATGTGCGCCATCGGGATGTAGGCAAAGGTGAACCACAGCACCATGAACGCCAGCACCGCGCCAAACTTCATGCGCTCGGCGAAGGACCCGACGATCAGCGCAGGGGTGATCGCCGCGAAGGTGCACTGGAAGGCGACAAACATCAGCTCGGGAATGTAGACGCCTTTGCTGAAGGTGGCGCCGGGCGACTCCGGCGTCACGCCGGCCAGCAGCAGTTTGTCGAGCGACCCAAAGAATGGACTCCCCGCGGTGAAGGTCAGGCTATAGCCGTAGATCACCCACAGCACGGTAATGAGCGAGAAGGTCATCATCACCTGCATCAGCACCGAGAGCATGTTCTTGCTGCGGACCAGGCCGCCATAGAACAGCGCGAGGCCGGGGATGGTCATCAGGATGACCAGTGCGGTGGCCGTGTACATGAAGGCGATATCGCCCTTGTCGGGCACCGGAGCAGCGGCCGGCGCGGCTTCGGCATCGGTAGCCGGAGCGGCAGCCTCGGCGGCAACCGCCTCCGGAGTGGCTGGCGCGTCTTCGGCAAAGCCCGGCGTGCCGAGACCGATACCGGCCGCGAGTACCAGGGAGAGCAGGAGTTTTTTCAGCATGTCGGCCTCCTCAGAGCGCGTCGGAGCCGGTCTCGCCCGTGCGGATACGGACGGCCTGCTCGAGGTTGGAGACGAAGATCTTGCCGTCACCGATCTTGCCGGTGCTGGCAGAGCGCGAGATGGCCTCGATCACCTGGTCGAGCAGGCTGGCATCGACCGCAGCCTCGACCTTGACCTTGGGCAGAAAATCGACAACGTATTCGGCACCCCGATACAGCTCGGTATGTCCCTTTTGCCGGCCGAAGCCCTTGACCTCGGTGACGGTGATGCCCTGCACGCCGATGGCGGACAGCGCCTCACGCACCTCGTCGAGCTTGAACGGCTTGATGATGGCGGTTACCAGTTTCATCACAGCTCCTTGGGGTTGAGGGTGTCCCGGCCGGGCCCCCAAGGGCCCGGACAGGTGTCTTGAAACAATGTGACAGGGCGCGCTTAGAAGGTGCGCTTGATGTAGCCGGTGAACTGCTCTCGGCTGCCGTACACGTTCGGGGTGTAACCGCTGACCGTATTGGTCGTGTTGTCCGTGTACATCACCCCCAACTCACTTCCGGCGAACTTGGAACCGAGCTTGCCCATGTCATAGGCAAGGCTAACGCGCCAGTCGCTGTATGAGTAAATGCCGTTGCCGGACCCCTCGTAATGCTGGCGGCCCCAGTGGGCACCCGCGGTCAGGCCCGTGTCACCCAGCGGAACCGCAGCACCAAGGTCGACATACCAAGTGCCATCCGAATTTCGCGTGCCAAAGGTGCGGTCGAGCAGAGAATACGAGTATTTCGCAGTGAACCATTTCCACGAAAGTGCGCCGTAGGCCTCAAGCGTGTCCGCATTGGCTAGCGATGCCGGATTGTTGTTTCCCGGATACCAGTAGTAGAGCAGGCCTACGTCGTAGCCGACACCCGTGTCGCCGAGAGTGTTCTTGTAGCCACCGTAGAAATCGATCTCAGCGCTGCCGCCTTTCTTGTAATAGTCACCGTCTTGGAGCCAGGAGATGTTGGAGGCCCAGGTGCCTAGGTAGACGCCGCTCGCATGGGCGTAGTCAAAGCCGCCCTGCAGTGCCGGATCTTCATTGGTCTGGCTGATACCACGGAAAATGTACTGGCTGAACACGCCGACGTTGGCGGTGAACGTATGCGGCGACGCCGGGGCGGCGGCCTCTTCGGCCATGACCGGGGCGGAACCGAGCAGGGCCAGCACTGCGCAGGTGGGAAGGGCGTATTTCATCGTTATGTCCTTTCTATCAAAACGTGAGACGAGAACTCCGGTGCGACTTCAAGCAGATAACGTGCCAGCCCCTGAAGGTCCAATTTCGGCGGGTTTCGTCGTGATCGGACGACCTTCGCGCCCCCACACGAGCATTCAGACGCAGTCTTGCACCAACATGGTGCATGCAGGTTGCGCACGATCAACTAGCGTCATCCGGGGTCCGCAAGGCATCGGTCATCTGCCCGAAGACCGCATTCGACTCGGTTGCTACACTGGACTGGTCCTTCACAGCCCGGCCAGCAAGAGGCCATGACACCCGCCATGAGCTCCTTCCAACCCTTCATCGATCAGGTCAGCTCGCGCATCTCGGCGCTGGCCAGCAGCCAGCCCGGCCAGGATCTCGAGCGCAACGTCCGCGCCCTGCTCGACGCCGGCCTGCAGCGCCTCGAACTGGTGCCGCGCGAGGAGTTCGACACGCAGCGCCGCCTGCTCGACCGCGCGCTCGAGCAGGTGCGCGCGCTGGAGGCGCGCATCGCGGCGCTCGAAGCCGGGAAGCGCTGAGCCCGCAGTGAGCATCGCCGTCGTCCGCGGCCGGGCGCTGCTCGGCATCGAGGCGGTCGAGGTCGCCGTCGAGGTTCATATCGCCAACGGCCTGCCCGGCTTCAACTTGGTCGGCCTGGCCGACACCGAGGTGCGCGAATCGCGCGAGCGCGTGCGCTCGGCCCTGCAGAGTAGCGGCTTCGACTTTCCGGCACGGCGCATCACCGTCAACCTGGCACCGGCCGATCTACCCAAATCCGGCGGACGCTTCGACCTGCCAATCGCTGTCGGCATCCTCGCCGCCAGCGGTCAGCTACCGGTGGATGCGCTGGCCGGCCTCGAACTGGCCGGCGAACTCGCGCTCACCGGCGAGTTGCGGGCGGTACGCGGCAGCCTCGCCATGGCCTTTGCCGCGGCCCGGGCCGGCCGTGCGCTGGTGCTGCCGCAAGCCAACGCCGCCGAGGCCGCCCGCGCCGGCAGCGCCGACATCCGCGCCGCCGCCACCCTGTTTCAGGTGAGCCAGCACATTGCCGGCGCAGCGCTGCTCGACCGGGTGTTACCGGAGCAGCACGTGGCGCCGGTGAGTGCCGGCCCCTGCCTGAGCGAGGTGCGCGGCCAGCAACAGGCGCGGCGCGTGCTCGAGGTGGCTGCTGCCGGCGGCCACTCCATGCTGCTGCAGGGGCCCCCAGGCACCGGCAAGAGCATGCTGGCGCAGCGTCTGCCGGGGCTGTTGCCACCGATGAGCGACGACGAGGCAGCCGCCTCGGCCACCATCCAGTCGCTCGGCAGCGCCGGCTTCGACGCGCTGCGCTGGGGTGTGCGGCCGTTCCGCGCGCCGCACCATACGGCCTCCGCCGCCGCGCTGATCGGCGGCCGCAGCGAGCCGCGCCCGGGCGAGGTGTCGCTCGCGCACCACGGCGTGCTGTTTCTCGATGAACTCCCGGAGTTTCAGCGCCATGTGCTGGAAACCCTGCGCGAGCCGCTCGAGACTGGCGAGGTGCGCATCTCGCGGGCGGCGCGGCAGGCCACTTTCCCGGCACGCTTCCAACTGGTCGCGGCAATGAACCCCTGCCCCTGCGGCAACCTCGGTCACCCTTCGCGCGCCTGCCGCTGCACGCCCGATCAGGTGGCGCGCTACCGCGGCCGCATCTCCGGGCCGCTGCTCGACCGCATCGACCTGCACGTCACGGTCGGCATGCCGCGCGAGGCGGAACTGCTCGGCGCACCCACCGCCGAACCCAGCGCCGCGGTTGCGGCGCGCGTGCAGGCGGCGGCCGCAAGGCAGTCGGCGCGCCAAGGCATGCCGAATGCCCGCCTCGAAGGTGCTGCGCTACAGGCGCACGCGGCGCTGGACAAGGGCGCACATGTGCTGCTTGGCCGCGCCATGGCCGGCGACCGCCTGTCGGCGCGGGCGACCCATCGCGTCATCCGCGTCGCGCGCACCATTGCCGACCTCGCCGGCAGCGCGGCCATCGAGACGGCGCATCTGGCCGAGGCGCTGCAATACCGCCCGCTGGAACCGCTGCCCGGGTCAGCCGGACGCGCGGCCGTGCAGGCAGACCCAACCCTCGTCGCTGCGCCACACCTGTAGCGCGACCCACGGCCGGTAGGCGGCGATCACCTCGTCGGCCTGCCGCTCAAGCACGCCGGAGAGCACCAGGTCGCCACCCGGCGCGACGCGCGCGCAAAGCATCGCCGCCATCAGCATCAGCGGGTTGCTCAGGATGTTGGCGACCACCAGTTCAAAGCGACCGCCGGGGTCGGCGTCGGGCAACTCGAAACGGACCGGGCCGGCACCGGGCGCGGGTGCCGCGCCGTCGGCGCGGGCGGAATCGTCGATGGCACTCGAGTCGGCGCCGGGGCAACCGTTGGTGGCGGCGTTGAAGCGGCTGCTCGCCACTGCCTGCGCATCAATGTCGATGCCGAGCACGGCAGCGGCGCCAAACCGCTGCGCAGCCAGCGCAAGGATACCCGAGCCGCAGCCGTAGTCGAGCACGCTGGCGCCGCGCCGCAGGTGCGCGTCGATCCACTGCAGGCACAAGCGCGTGGTGGGGTGGCTGCCAGTGCCAAAGGCCAGCCCCGGATCGAGCACCAGCTGCTCGGCGCCGTCGGCCGGCGGCTCGCACCACGACGGCACGATCCACAAGCGCGGACTCACATGGATCGGGCTGAACTGGGCTTGGGTGAGCCGCACCCAGTCCTGCTCGGGCACCGCCTCGACGGCGGCCTCGGGCAGCGCCACGCCCAGCGTCGCGCAGGCCTCGGCCAGCGCTGCCCGCGCATCGGCCTCAGGCGCAAAGAGCGCCTTGATCAGGCTGACGGTCCACGCCTTGGGTGCCATGCCCGGCTCGCCGTACTGCGGCTCTTCGTCGGGCGTGCCGGCCAGCGCATCGGTGGCGTCGACCGACACCGCACCAAGCGACATCAGCGCGTCGGACAGACGCTCGGCGAGGTCGGCCGACGTGGTGAAGACGAGTTGCTGCCAGGCCGGGCCCGCGCTGCCCATCCCGGTCAAACCGCCTTATTGCGGTGAGCGAGCTTCTCTTCGAGGTAGTGAATGCTTACGCCGCCACGCTGGAAGCCGGAATCGTCGAGCAACTCGAGGTGCAGGGGGATGTTGGTCTTGATGCCGTCCACCGCCATCTCGGAGAGGGCGATGCTCAGCCGCGCCATGGCCTGCTCGCGGGTGTCGCCGTAGGCGATGATCTTGCCGATCATCGAGTCGTAGTAGGGCGGCACCGTGTAGTCGGCATAGACGTGCGAGTCGACGCGCACACCCGGCCCGCCCGGCGTGTGCCAGCGCGTCACCTTGCCCGGCGAGGGGATGAAGGTGAACGGGTCTTCGGCGTTGATGCGGCATTCCATGGCGTGGCCGCGGAAACCGATGTCCTTTTGCGCGAAGGGCAACTTCTGGCCGGCGGCGATGCGGATCTGCTGCTGGATGATATCGATGCCGGTGATCAGTTCGGTGACCGGGTGCTCGACCTGCACGCGCGTGTTCATCTCGATGAAATAGAACTCGCCGCGCTCGTAGAGAAACTCGAAGGTGCCAGCGCCACGGTAGCCGATCTTGCGGCAGGCGTCGGCGCAGCGCGCGCCGATCTTGGCGCGCAGCCGCTCGGTCAGGCCGGGCGCCGGGGCCTCCTCGATGATCTTCTGGTGACGCCGCTGCAGCGAGCAATCGCGGTCGCCCAGGTACACGGCGTTGTTGAAGCCGTCGGCCAGCACCTGGATCTCGATGTGGCGCGGTTGCTCAAGGAACTTCTCCATGTAGACCATGGGGTTGTTGAAGGCCGCCTGCGCCTCGGCCCTGGTCGTCTGCACCGCGTGCAGCAACGCCGCCTCGGTGTGCACCACGCGCATGCCGCGGCCGCCACCGCCACCGGCGGCCTTGATGATGACCGGGTAGCCGATGCTGCGCGCCGACTTGATGGTGCTCGCCGGGTCGTCGCCGAGCGCGCCATCGCCACCCGGCACGCAGGGCACGCCGGCGCGGCGCATGGCCGCCTTGGCTTGCACCTTGTCCCCCATCATCCGGATCGTGTCCGGGCGCGGGCCGATGAAGACGAAGCCGGACTGCTCGACACGCTCGGCGAAGTCGGCGTTCTCGGAGAGGAAGCCGTAGCCCGGGTGGATGGCTTCGGCGTCGGTGACTTCGGCAGCGCTGATGATGGCCGGGATGTTCAGGTAGCTCAGCCCGGGTTGCGGTGGGCCGATGCAGACCGACTCGTCAGCGAGCTTGACATACTTGGCCTCGCGGTCGGCCTCGGAGTGCACGACCACCGTCTTGATGCCCATCTCGCGGCAGGCACGCTGGATCCGCAGCGCGATCTCGCCGCGGTTGGCGATGAGAATCTTCTCGAACATCGCTGCCACTATTCGATGACGAACAGCGGCTCGCCGAATTCGACCGGGTCACCGTTGTCGACCAGGATGGCCTTGATCACGCCGGAGCGGTCGGCGTCGATCTCGTTGAGCAGTTTCATCGCCTCGATGATGCAGAGCGGATCACCTTCCTTCACCGTCTGGCCGATCTCGACAAAGGGCGTGCCCCCCGGCGACGCCGAACGGTAGAAGGTCCCGACCATCGGCGACTTGACCTGATGCCCAGCGGGCGCGGCCGGCGCGGCTGCGGCCGCTGGCGGCGCAGCGGCCAGCGCTGGCGCGGCGGCAGGCGGTTGCGGCACGGCCACCGCCTGGGTCACCGCAGCTGCGGCAACGGGCGCCGCGGCGCCCTGTTGCACGCGGATGATGCGGACGGTCTCCTCGCCCTCCTTGATCTCGAGTTCGGCGATGCCGGAATCCTGCACCAGGTCGATGAGGGTCTTGAGCTTGCGCAGGTCCATGAAGCCTCCGGTGGACGGTCAGCGTGATCCCGCGGCCAGTTGCGTCGCGGCGGCGCGCAGGGCCAGCAGGTAGCCCTGGGCGCCGAGCCCGCAGATCACGCCGGCGGCGAGGTCGGAAAGGTAGGAGTGGTGCCGGAACGCCTCGCGGGCGAACACATTCGACAAATGCACCTCGATGAAGGGGATGGCAACCGCGGCGAGCGCGTCGCGCAGGGCGACGCTGGTGTGCGTGTAAGCCGCCGGGTTAATCAGGATGAAGCGGGTGCCATCCACGGCCGCTGCCTGGATGCGATCGACCAGTTGGCCCTCGTGATTGCTCTGCAACGCCTCCACCTGCACGCCAAGATCGACGCCGAGCGCGGCCAGTTGCGTGTTGATGTCGTCGAGCGTGACCAAGCCATAGTGCGCGGGTTCACGACGGCCGAGGAGGTTCAGGTTGGGCCCGTGCAGAACGAGAACGCGGGGCGCCGAAGCGGGTTGGACGGCGTCGGACATGGCGCGCAGTGTGCGCCCAAGACCGGTTCTTGTCCAGAGTTTTGGCTGAAATTGACCGAAGATGCCGGCTAATTAGCCGATATAGGCATCAAAGCAGTGTTGCAAGTGCTTGATCGAGTTCATTTTCCCGGTAAATGCCGGAGCGCGTCTGCGCGACCTCGCCATTGCGCCCGATCACCAGCGTATAGGGCATCACCCCCTTGCTGTCGCCGGCCGCCTTGAGCAATTCATAGCCGGCCGCCTCGGCGGTGAGCACCGGGTAGTTGACCCCCAGTTTTTGCATGAAAGGCGCCACTGCGTCGGGATCGTCGATCGCCACGCCGACGAACACGAGCCCGCGCTCGCGGTACTTCTCCTGCAGGCGCACGAAGCCAGGCATCTCCTCGATGCAGGGCGCGCACCAGGTGGCCCAGAAATTCACCACCAGCACCTTGCCACGGTACTGGCCAAGGTCATGTGGTTGACCCTGCGCATCCGGCAGGCTCGCAGCAAAGATCGCCTGCGCCCGCCCGTCCGGGTCCGGCATCGACGACTTGCGGCCGATACCCACGGCGGCACCGGCCGCTGCGGCGAGAATGACCATTCCGACGATGAGGATGCGCGTTTTCATGGGCGGGCTTTGAACGTGTCCAGTCTGCCTAAGAATGCGTCCGGCGGCTGGAAGTTCAACACGCGTTGCGCGCGCGCCTCGATGCCATGACTGTCGAACAGCAGTACCGCCGGCGGCCCGAACAGGCCAAAGGCGGCCAGCGCCTCGCGGTCGGCCGGGGTCGAGGCGGTGACATCGAAGCGCAGGCGGCGCCAATCCTGCAGCCGGTTCGCCACGGCGGCATCGGCAAACGTGCGGCGCTCCAATTCGCGGCAGGTGGTGCACCAGTCGGCGGTAAAGTCGAGCAGGACCGGCCGGCCGCCAGTGTCGGCCAGCGCAGCGCGGACCTGCTGCAGTGAGTCCACGTGCTCAAAAGCGGGGGCAGCGGCGACGCTGCCATCGAGTTCGAGGTGCTCCCACACCGGCCACCAGACCGGCTGTGTGATCCACACCGCGACCCCCAGCAGCATGGCGCCGAACACCACGCGGATGCGCCCATACCAGGCGTTGGCCCGGGTCATCAGATGCCCGGCCGAAGTCCCCACCACCAGCAGCGGCACACCCATGCCCAGCGCCAGTGTGAACAGGGCACCACCGCCGAGCCAGACATCGCCGCTGCGCGAGATGAACAGCAGGGCGCCGGCCAGTGGCGGCGCGATGCAGGGCCCGACGATCAGCGCCGAGAGCGCGCCCATTGCCGCCGCGCCCGACATCTGCCCGCCCGGCACCCGGTTGGAGACGCCGGCCGCCCACGCCTGCACGCCGGCTGGCAACTGCAGTTCGAACAGGCCGAACATGGAGAGCGCCAGCACCACGAATACCCCCGCGAAGCCGACCAGCACGCGTGGGTCCTGCAGCAGGCTGGAGAGCAGCACACCCGACAAGCCGGCGGCGACGCCGGCGAGGGCGTAGGTCACCGCCATCGCCAGCACGTAGGCCAGCGACAGCCGGAAGGCGCGCCGCCGGTCGGCCGCGGAGCGCTGCGTCGCGCCGGGCCCGCCGGCACCCGGCCCGGCCTGCCCGACGATGATGCCGGAGAGGATCGGCACCATGGGCAGCATGCACGGGGTCAGGGCCAGTAGCAGGCCGGCGCCGAAGAACGCCGCCAGCGTGAGCGGCAGCGAATCGGAGAACAGCGCCCGCGCCACGCGCTCGGATTCGTCCTCGCCGGCAAGGTCGGGCGACGCCGCGGGCGCGAGCGCCAACCCGCCCAAGCTGCCCCCCGGCGCGCCAGCGGTGCTGCGTGCCAGCGCCGCCAGCCCGCCACCGAGCGGCGTGACGGCGTCGCTGGCGACGCGGAAGCGCGCCGTCTGCGGCGGGTAGCAGAGGCCGGCATCCGCGCAGCCCTGGTAGCGCACCGCCAGCGTCCACGTGCCCGCCGGGCCGCCGCTGACGCGCCCAGCAGCCTCGCCGCGGTAGGTCTCGACGCGGCCGAAATTGGGGTCGACCTTGGGCGTGCCGGGCGGCAGGTCGAGCGTGAGGGCTGCGCCGCCGGCCGGGTCGGCCGCGGCGTGGATGCGCTCGCGGTACAGGTAGTAGCCATCGCGGATGCCGAAACGCAGGTCGATGCCGCCGTCGGCCGCGCGCACCGCATCCACCGCGAACACCTGCTCGGGCGGCAGCGGCACCGCATCGGCCGGACCGGCGTCGCCAGCCGCGAGCGCGAACCGGCACAGGCCGCCGAGCACCAGCAGCGGCAAGCACAAAATGACAGGGCGGAACATCCGGCGGGTCAGCATCGGGGGGTGCGTGTTGGGCGGGGAGTCAGGGGCGGGTGGACGCGGCGGCGGCGCCTGCGTCGGCCGCTGCCGGGGGCTGACACGCGTCCATCACCCAGCCGAGATAAGCCTCGCTGCCGCCCTGTGGAGAGACCAGCAGGACCTCCGGAAGTTCGTAGGGGTGGTCGTGGCGCAGCGCCTCGTGCAGGGCTTCGACGCGCTCCGCAGTGGTCTTGGCGGTGAGTGCCACCTCCTCGGCCACCTCCACCGCACCCTGCCAGCGGTAGACCGAGCGGCCGGCCGGCGCGATGTGCACGCAGGCGGCCAGCCCGGCTTCGACCCAATGGCGGGCGGCCGCTTCGGCGCGCTCGCGGTCGGGGAAGGTGGTCAACAGCAGGACGACGGCCGCCGCCGGCTGCGCGGCCTGCGGGGGCGTTGCGTCAGTCTCGGGGGTCGCGGGCTTGCCCATCGATCGTCTCCAGAAAGGATGCGACCGTGGGATGGCGCAGGCGCAGGCGCAGTTCCCGCCGGGCGCGACGATTGTCGAGGCGGCGCGACTCGGCCATGAACGACCACAGCATCGGCTCGACGCGGCTGCGCACCGCCTCGCGCGGCAGTCGTGGCGGCCGCGGCAGGCCAAAGTGGTCGGCGACCGCGTCAAAGTAGTCGCCCATGCGCAGCGGCTGGTCGTCGCACAGGTTGAAGGCGCGCCCGCCACGCCCGCGCAGCAACGCCAGCAGGCAGGCCCGCGCCAGATCGTCGGCATGGATGTGGTTGCTCCAGCTGTCCTCGTCGGCGCGGATCGCCGGGGTGCCGGCGCGCAGACGCGCCAGCGGCAAACGGTCGGCAGCATAGATGCCGGGGGCGCGCAGGATGGCCGTGGCCACACCAAGCCGCCGCCCCCAGTCGCGCAACAGTTGCTCGGCCGCCACCCGTCGCCGCGCGCGCGGCGAGGCGGCGCGCTGCTGCGCGGTTTCCGGCACCGCTGCGCCACCATGGTCGCCATACACGCCGCTGGTGCTGATATAAACCAGACGGCGTGCTACGCTTCGCCCACCCAGTGCTGCCAGCGTTCTGCGGAGTCGCGCGTCGCCATCCGCATCCGACGCCGGCGGCGCCGAGTAGACGATCCGGTCGGCCACGCCCGCGAGGCGGTCTAGCGTCGCGCGCTGGTCAAGATCGCCGACCAAGACCCGCACACCGGCCGCACGCAGGCGCGCCACCTGAGGGCCCTCACGAACGAAGGCAGTGACCCGCCACCGGCACGGCAGAAAGGCGAGCATACGGTAGGCGACGTCGCCGCCACCGATCAGCAGTAGGTGCGCGGCGCGGCTGGGGGCAGGGGTCCGACACGCGCCCGCTGCCGCAGCGGCGATCTGTCGTTTCGGCGCGGACACCGCATCATTGAGGTATTGAGGATTCACGTTTGACTGTCATTCAAATTCGGCTCGAACCGAGCGGCCAGCAATTCCAGGCCGACCCGGGACAAACCATTCTGGAGGCCGCCCTCGCGGCCGGCATCACGCTGCCCTACGGCTGCCGCGACGGCGCCTGCGGCGCCTGCAAGGGCTCGATTCTGGCCGGCGGGGTGGATCACGGCAAGTCGCGCCCCGACACCCTCACCGAAGGTGAGCGCGCGGCCGGCAAGGCGCTGTTCTGCTGCGCCGTGCCGCAAGGCGACGTGGTCATCGAATCGCGCGCCGCCGCTGGCGTGGCCAACATCCCGGTGCGCAAGCTGCCGGCCCGCGTGCAGCGCCTCGAGCGCGCCGCCGAGGACGTCATGGTGATGACGCTCAAGTTGCCAGCCAACGACCGCTTCGTGTTTCTGCCCGGCCAGTTCGTCGACCTGCTGCTGGCGCAGGGCAAGCGCCGCAGCTACTCGATCGCCAGCTCGCCCAGCCGCGAGGGCGAGATCGAACTGCACATTCGGCACCTCGAAGGTGGCTTCTTCAGCGGGCAGGCTTTCGCGACATTGAAGGAAAAGGACATCCTGCGCTTCGAGGGGCCGCTTGGCACCACCTATCTGCGCGACGACACCGACCGACCAATCCTGATGGTCGGCGGTGGCACCGGCTTCGCGCCGCTGCAGGCCATGCTCGAGACCCTGCTCGAGAAGGAGAGCCCGCGGCCGGTGCACCTCTACGTCGGCGCGCGCACCCGCAGCGGCCTCTACCGCGACGAGCTCTCACGGCGCTTTGCCGCCGCCTCGCGCAACATCAGCTATGTCCCGGTATTGTCGGAAGCGACGCCGGCGTGCCAGTGGAGTGGCCGAACCGGCCTCGTTCACCAGGCTGCGCTGACCGACCTGCCCGACCTCTCCGGCTTCGATGCCTACGTCTGCGGGGCGCCAGCCATGGTCGATGCCGCACGCCGCGACTTTGCCGCGGCCGGACTGCCCGAAGACCGCTTCTTTGCCGACGCTTTTACCGTGGCCGCCAACTGACGCCACTCAACTGACCGATGCGCTTGGGGCGTGACCGTTGCATGCTGACCGCCTCATCCCGAGCAACCCGATTCTGAGCACATCGATCGTGACCGAACCGATCCTGACCAAACCGATGTTTTCCGCGACCGCCGCCAGCGACCGCACACCACCGGCAGACCTGCCCCGCCAAGCGAGAACCGCATGACCACACTGCTCATCGTCGAATCCCCGTCCAAGGGCAAGACGCTTTCCAAATACCTCGGCCCCGGCTACGAGGTGCTTGCCTCCTACGGCCACGTGCGCGACCTGCGGCGCAAGGACGGCGCGGTCGACCCCGCGCACGGCTTTGCAATGAGTTACGAGCTGATCGACCGCAACAAGCGCCACGTCGACGCCATCCTCAAGGCCGCCGCCGGTGCCGACAACGTCCTGCTCGCCACCGACCCGGACCGCGAGGGTGAGGCCATTGCCTGGCACTTGGCGGAGATCCTGCAGGGTAACAAGGCCACTGCCGCCAAGCCGCTCAAGCGCGTGGTGTTCCATGAGGTCACCAAGTCGGCGGTGCAGCACGCGGTGGAGAACCCGCGCGACATCTCGGCCAGCCTCGTCAATGCCCAGCAGGCGCGCCGCGCGCTCGATCATCTGGTCGGCTTCAACCTGTCGCCGGTGCTGTGGCGCAAGATCAAGCCGGGCCTCTCGGCCGGCCGCGTGCAGAGCCCGGCGCTGCGCCTGATCGTCGAGCGCGAAGAGGAGATCGAGCGCTTCCAGAGCCGCGAGTACTGGTCCTTGCACCTGGACAGCAACAAGTCTGGCCAGTCCTTCTCGGCCAAGCTGGCCAAATGGCGGGGCGCCAAGGTCGAGCAGTTCAGCTTCACCACCGAGGCGGAGCAGGCGACCGTGGTCGCCGCGCTGCAAGGTCAGGATGCCAAGGTCATCAGCGTCGAGAAGAGCGCCAAGACCCGCCGCGCCGCCGCCCCCTTCACCACCAGCACGCTGCAGCAGGAGGCGGTGCGCAAACTCGGCATGACCACCGAGCGCGCCATGCGTACGGCACAGACGTTGTATGAGGGTGTGGACGTGGGCGAAGGCACCGTTGGCCTGATCACCTATATGCGGACCGACTCGGTGACGCTGGCGCGTGAAGCCATCGTCGACATCCGCGCCTACATCGAACGCGAGTTCGACTCGACCCCGCACGACCGGGGCCGCTACCTGCCCGAGCGGCCGAACGCGTACAGCAACGCCGCCGCCAATGCGCAGGAAGCGCACGAAGCGATCCGCCCGACCTCGATCAGCCGCACGCCGGAGAGCGTCCGCCAGTTCCTCTCGCCGGAGCAGTTCCGTCTGTACGAGATGATCTGGAAGCGCACGCTGGCGAGCCAGATGAGCCCGGCGCAGTACGACACCGTCGCTGCCGACATCGCCGTCGGCGAGGGCGTGTTCCGCGCGACCGGGCAGACGCTGGTGTTCCCCGGCTTCATGAAGGTCTACCTCGAAGGCGAGGACGACAAGGCCGAGGAAGGCGAATCGCGGCTGCCTGCACTTGCTGAAGGCGACGCGCTGCCGGTCGACCGCATCTACGGCGAGCAGCACTTCACCCAGCCGCCACCGCGCTACACCGAAGCGAGCCTGGTCAAGGCGCTGGAGGAGTTCGGCATCGGCCGGCCGTCGACCTACGCCAGCATCGTCAAGACGCTGCAGGACCGCGAATACGTGGTGCTCGACAAGAAGCGCTTCACGCCGACCGGCATCGGCCGGCTGGTCTGCGGCTTCCTGGTGCATTACGCGCGGCAGTACGTCGACTATGACTTCACCGCCAAGCTCGAGGCCGAACTCGACGGCATCAGCAAGGGCGAGGTCGACTGGATCCCGGTGATGGAGCGCTTCTGGAGCGGCTTCCACGGTACTGTCGAGGGGCTGGCCGACGTGCTGCCGGGCATCCCGCTGCCCGAACCCTGCCCCAAGTGCGGCAAGGCGGTGCACCTGCGCGCCTCGAGCCGTGGCCTGTTCTGCGGCTGCACCGGCTATCCCGACTGCGACTACACCAAGCCATGGGGCCGCGACGAGAACGAGCCGGCCAACCGCGCGCTCGGCGAAGACCCGGACAGCGGGCTGCAGGTGTATTTGTGCAAAGGCCCTTACGGCCACTATGTGCAACTCGGCGAGACGCCCACCCCGCCGCCCAAGGACGCCAAGGGCAAGGACACGGTGGAGAAGGGCAACCGCGCCGAAGTGCCGAAGCCCAAGCGCGCCAGCTGGCCCAAAGAGAAGCCGCTCGAAGAGGCGTCGCTCGACGATGCGGTCTATCTGCTGTCGCTGCCGCGCGTCATCGGCCTGCATCCGGACGGTAAGCCGATCGAGCTCGGCTCGGGCAAGTTCGGGCCGTACGTGAAGCACAACGGCGTGTTCAAATCGCTGGCCAAGACCGACAGCATCTTCGGCGTCGAACTGGCGCGTGCGCTGGAGCTGCTCGCTACCGAAAAGGGTGGCGGCAGCGTCGGCAAGATTCTCGGCATGCACCCCAAGGACGGCCGGCCGATCACCACTGGCAGCGGCAAGTTCGGGCCCTACGTGAAGTGGGGTGATGTCTATGCCTCGATCCCCAAGGATGAGGACCCGGAAGCGGTGGACCTCGATATGGCCATCGACCTGATCGCCGCCAAGGTCGCCAAGCAACTCGGTGACAAGACCGGCGGCATCGTCGTCGACCCGGCCAAGATGCCGATCGGCAAGGCGCGTCAGCGCAGCGCGCCGCGCGAACGTACGGAGGTCGATGGCAACCGCGTCGACGGGCCGCGACAGGTGCGCGCCACGGGTGGTGGTGGCAGCGGCGGCGGTGGTGGCGGCAAGCCCGCTGCCGGAGGTCGCGGCCGGGCACGCAGTGGCCCTGCGCGCGGCGGCGCCGGGGGTGGCGGTGGCCGGCCGCCGCGCAAGGGGGGCGATGCATGAGTGCGGTCCCCGCGGAGCGGATCTACAGCTTCGAATTTTTCCCGCCGAAGACGCCGGAGGGCATGCAGAAGCTGCAGGAGACCCGCAACCAGCTGGCGCAGCTCAAGCCCAAGTTCTTCTCGGTGACCTATGGCGCCGGCGGCTCCACACAGGAACGCACGCTCGAGGCCGCCATCGACATCCAGGACCATGGTTGCGAGGCGGCGCCACACCTCTCGTGCATCGGCTCGACGCGCGACAACATCCGCGCGCTGCTGCAGACCTACCGCGAGCACGGCATCCATCACACGGTGGCCGTGCGCGGCGACCTGCCCTCGGGCACCATGGATTTCGGCCACTTCCGCTTTGCCTCAGATCTGGTCGAGTTCATCCGCGCCGAGACCGGCGACTGGTTCGAGATCGAAGTCGCGGCCTACCCCGAGGTGCACCCGCAGGCGCGCAGCGCGCGCGACGACATGCTCGCCTTCAAGCGCAAGGTACACGCCGGCGCCAACTCGGCCATCACCCAATATTTCTACAACGCCGACGCCTACTTCCAGTTCGTCGAGGACTGCCAGCGCGAGAGCATCGACATTCCGATCGTGCCGGGCATCATGCCGATCAGCAATTTCAGCCAGCTGGTCCGCTTTTCCGATGCCTGCGGCGCCGACATCCCGCGCTGGCTGCGCATGAAGATGCAAAGCTTCGGCGACGACTCGGCGTCGATCCGCGCATTGGGCCTGGATGTGGTCACCAACCTGTGCGACCGTCTGCTCGCCGGCGGCGCGCCCGGCCTGCACTTCTTCACGATGAACAGGGCCGGGCCGACCAGCACGGTGTGGCAGCGGCTAGGACTGTAGCCACGACATCACACCGGCAGCCCCCGTCGGGTGTCCTTTTCGAAGCGACCTGGCGAAGCCACGGAGCAAGAACAAGTGACACCCGAGGTAGTGGGCTGCCAACAGACAGGTTTAGGCCGTGATCAGCCCGGCTCCGCCCACAGGTCGTGGATGTCGGCATCGGTGATGCGCACGTCGAGCCAGTCGCCCGCTGCCACATTTTCCGCGCCTTCGACGTAGACGACGCCGTCGATCTCCGGCGCGTCGGCGGCGGAGCGGGCCAACACGGTGCCCTCCTCGCCGACTTCGTCGACCAGCACCCGCATCTCGCGCCCGACCTTGGCGATCAAGCGATTGGCCGAGATGTTCTCTTGTAAATGCATAAATCGCTCGCGGCGCTGCTCGGCCACCTCAGGATCGACCGCGCCCGGCAGTTCGTTGGCAGTGGCACCTTCCACCGGTGAATAGGTGAAGCACCCGACGCGGTCGAGTTGCGCCGCCTCGAGCCACTGCATCAGCTCTTCGAAGTCGGCCTCGGTCTCGCCGGGGAAGCCGACGATGAAAGTCGAGCGCAGCACCAGGTCCGGCACCATCTCGCGCCAGCGCTCGATGCGGCGCAGCGTGTTCTCGGCGGCGGCGGGGCGGCGCATCGCTTTCAGCACCGTTGGACTGGCGTGCTGGAACGGGATGTCGAGGTAGGGCAGCAAATTGCCGCCGGCGGCCATCAACTCGACCAGCTCGTCGACGTGCGGGTAGGGGTAGACGTAGTGCAGGCGCACCCAGGCGCCGAGCGTGGCGAGTTCGCGGGCGAGCTCGGTGATGCGCGTCTTGACCGGCTTGCCGCCCCAGAAATCGGTGCGGTACTTGCGGTCGACGCCGTAGGCCGAGGTGTCCTGGCTGATGACCAGCAACTCCTTGACGCCGCTCTCGACCAGCTTCTCGGCCTCGCGCAGTACCTCGCCGGCCGGGCGGCTGTCGAGCCCGCCACGCATCGACGGGATGATGCAGAACGAGCACTTGTGGTCGCAGCCCTCACTGATCTTGAGGTAGGCGTAGTGCTTCGGCGTGAGCTTGATGCCGGCCGGCGGGATGAGGTCGGTGAAGGGGTCGTGCGGCTTGGGCAGATGGCTGTGGACCGCGCCCATCACTTCGTCGAGCGCATGCGGCCCGGTCACGGCCAGCACCGCCGGGTGCGCGTCGAGGATCACATCACGCTTGGCGCCCAGGCAGCCGGTGACAATGACCTTGCCGTTCTCGGCCAGCGCTTCGCCGATGGCGTCGAGCGACTCCTCCACCGCCGAGTCGATGAAGCCGCAGGTGTTGACCACCACCAGATCGGCGCCATCGTAGTCGGCCGAGATCTCGTAGCCTTCGGCACGCAGCTGAGTGAGGATGCGTTCGGAGTCGACCAGCGCTTTGGGGCAGCCAAGCGAAACGAAGCCGACGCGCGGCACCGCCAGAGACGAGTCCGCCACGCCTTATTTGTCCGACTTGGCTTCGGGCTTGCCGGGGAACGACGGAAAGGGAAAGCCCTGGAGCATATTGCGCGTCTGGCTCTCGAACTGGCCCTGCATGTCGGCGAACAGCTTGGCGCTCTGCTCGAGATAGTTGCCGACCATGCCCTGCAGCGCCGGCGCCTGCATGGCGAGCAGCTGCTGCCACATCTCGGCACTCATCTTGGCGGTGTCGCCCAGCTCGGACTGCTGGTTCTTGAGCTTGGCCTGCAGGTCGATGAAGGTCTGCAGATTGCGCTCCAGATAGGTGCCAAGGAAGCCCTGCATGGTGTGGCCATAGAAACGGATGATCTGTTCGAGCACAGTGCTCGAGAGGATCGGCTGACCGCCGCCTTCTTCCTCAAGGATGATCTGCAGCAGGATGCTGCGCGTAAGGTCGTCGCCGGATTTGGCATCCAGTACCTGAAACGCGGTTTGGTCCATCACCAGCGACTTGACGTCGCCGAGCGTGATGTAAGCACTGGCCTGCGTGTCGTAGAGCCGACGGTTGGGGTACTTCTTGATCAGGCGGGGCGGGTTGGTGCTCATTCGGTTACGCTGCGCTGCGACACGCGCCATAAGTGCTTAATTCTCTAATCTTAAAGCTTTCGACCACGGCGCTCCATACCGCGACGCAAAAAAGTTGTTGACAGCGGTGGCGAGGCCCCGATACGATTATTGTGCATTGCAACATCCAAGCCTTCACAACCACCCCGCAATCCTCTCAAGGAGACTGAAAATGCTGAACATCAACACCCAATTTGCAGACGCACAAAAGTCGGTCGCCGAGCAAGGCGCCCGTCTCGCCCACATCTCGCTGGCCAACACCCAGAAGCTGGTCGACCTGCAAATGAAGCTTGCCGAAGCCACCGTTGCCGACTTCACCGAAGCCGCCAAGACCGTGGCCGCCGCCAAGGACATCAACGACCTGATGAACCTGCGCAGCAAGTGGGCCGAGACCTCGATCGAGAAGTCGGTCAGCTACGGCAAGGCTGTTTACGAAACCACCAGCAAGGCCCAGGCTGAAGTCAACCAGTTCCTGCAAGACAGCTTCGCCAAGATCAACAGCGAACTGACTGCCGCAGTCGAGTCGGCCACCAAGTCGGCCCCGAACGGCACCGACGCCCTGTTGTCGGCCGTCAAGTCGACCGTCGCCGCCACCTCGGCCGCTGTGGACAACCTGACCAAGGCTGCCAAGCAAGTCGCCGAAATGACCGAGTCGACGGTCAAGGCTGCCGCGACCGCGACCGCCGACGCCGTCAAGGCTGCTCCGACCAAGCGCGCCACCGCGGCCGCCTGATCCGGACCATCGGGAACGATCCCCTCGGGCCGCCTCACGGCGGCCCTGTCCCGTCAAGGGACTTGCTACCGCGCCTGATGGCGCGGTTTTTTTTCGTCTCACGTTAGACTTGCGGCCATGACCGCGACCCCTGCACCCCAAGGCCCTGCCCGCAAGACCGCCATTGTCACCGGCGCCGGCAGTGGCATCGGTTGCGGCGTGGCGCGGGGCCTGCTGGCCGACGGCTGGCAGGTGGGCCTGATCGGTCGGCGCGAGGCCGCGCTGGTCGAGACCGCCGGCGGCCACCCCGATTCACTCATCCTGCCCTGCGACACCGGCCAGCCGGAGGCCGTGCGCGACGCCTTCGACCGCTTCGTCGAGCGCTTCGGCCGGCTCGACCTGCTGTTCAACAATGCCGGCACGGGAACACCCCAGGTGCCGCTGGAGACGCTCGACCCGGCGGTCTGGCTGGCCTGCGTCAACGTCAACCTCAACGGCACCTTCTTCTGCACGCAGAACGCCTTTCGCATCATGAAGGCGCAGCGCCCGAAAGGCGGGCGCATCATCAACAACGGCTCGATCTCGGCGACCACGCCGCGCCCCAACAACGCGCCCTACACCGCCACCAAGCACGCGATCACCGGGCTGACCAAGGCCTGCGCGCTGGATGGCCGCGCCCACGACATCGCCGTGGGGCAGATCGACATCGGCAACGCCGACACCGAGATGGCGCGGCCGATGGCCAACGGCATCCTGCAGCCGCACGGCGGCATCATGGTCGAGCCGCGCATCGACGTCGCGCATGTGGTGGACGCGGTGCGTTACATGGCGGGCCTGCCGCTCAGCAGCAATGTGCTGTTCCTCACCGTGATGGCGACGCAGCAACCGTTCGTCGGGCGCGGCTGAGACCGCTTCGACGAGACCGCCTCGAACCGACTGCGCGCAAGGCGCCATGGCTTAAGGGAAGCCTAAGACTCGCTTGGCAAACTGCCTCCAGAAAATAAGGAGGTCTGCATGCCGCACACGCTCAAAGCGCTGCTGCCCGCTCCCGAAGCGCCCCGTGGCGGCTTGCACCAGAGCGAACACGGCGGCGAGGATTGCCGGATCACCGTCATGGATGCCGCACACGCGGACCGCGGCCGTGCCGAGGCGCTGATCCGCGACGTCTACCGCGAACGCTACGACGCCCGCATCCACAGCTGGATGCCGTTTCTTGCCGCGCATCGCAACCGCAACGAGGTGCTCGCCGCGGCGGGCTTCAGGCCGGCCAGCGAAGCCCTCTATCTGGAGCACTACCTCGATCAGCCAGTGGAGCAGGCAATCGCCAGCCATACCCGCCGCGCGCCGGCACGCCACAGCATCGTCGAGGTGGGGCACCTGGCATCGCGGCGCGGCGGCGCCGGGGCGATGCTGCTGCTCGACCTGGCCGACCACCTGCATCGCAGCGGCTTCGACTGGCTGGTCAATACCGCGACGGCGGACACCCGGCGGCTGATCCTCGGCCTGCGTGCCGCGCCCCTGGCGCTGGCTGCCGCCGACCCGACGCGGCTGCCCGACCGCGGCGCCGCGTGGGGGCACTACTACGACCACCAACCGGTGGTGCTGGCCATCCACCTGCCCAGCGCGCTCGGTCGGCGCAATCGAAAGGGCCGCACCGCCGCATGACCGCAGCGTTCCTCGACCGGCTGCCGCGCGGCGAGGCGGTCGCGCTCGACGACGGCCGCCGGCAGGTGACGTTCGACCAGTTGCATGACCGCATCGGTCGGGCCGCTGACGCGCTGCGCGGCAGCGGCGAGCGGCGCATCGCCAGCCTCGCCGACAACAGCATCGACTGGCTGGTGGCCGACCTCGCCCTGCTCGCCGCCGGCCTGGTCCACGTGCCACTGCCCGGTTTCTTCACACCGACGCAGTTGGGCGGCGCCTGCGCCGCCGCCCGCGCCGGCGCCGTGCTGACGGCCGGCGAGGCGGCGCAGCCGGTGGCTGGGCTCGACGGCCTGCGACTCCTGCGGTGCGCCCACGGCGCCGCCGCGCCAGCCTTGCCGGCAGGCACGCTCAAAATCACCTTCACCTCGGGCAGCACCGGCGCGCCCAAGGGCGTGTGTCTGGGTGGCGAGGCGCTGTCGCAGGTGGTGGAGGGCGTGAACCAGGCCACCCGTCCACTGGCCATCGCTCACCACCTCTGCGCCCTGCCGCTGCCCGTGCTGCTGGAGAACGTCGCCGGCGCCATGGTGGCACTGGCCAAGGGCGCCACCGTTCACCTGCGACCG
Source organism: Rhodocyclaceae bacterium (assembly GCA_018882975.1). Taxonomy (GTDB): domain Bacteria; phylum Pseudomonadota; class Gammaproteobacteria; order Burkholderiales; family UBA3065; genus UBA3065. The sequence continues at coordinate 26,851 of VEQZ01000022.1, forward strand.
GCGGCAGCGCTGGGCTGGCGCGGCGCGGCCGATTTCGACGCTGCCCGGCTCGACCAACTGGTGCGCGAGACCGGCGCCGAGAGCCTGATCCTGATGCCGCAGATGCTGCAGGCGTGGACCGCGCACCTTGCCGGCAGCAGCCAGCAGGCGCCGCAGCGCCTGCGACTGGTCGCAGTGGGCGGCGCCGCGGTCGGCGAACGCACCCTCGGCGCCGCACGCGCCGTCGGGCTTCCGGCCTTTGAGGGGTATGGACTGTCTGAGGGCTGTTC
>VEQZ01000091.1 GCA_018882975.1 Rhodocyclaceae bacterium
GGCCTCGATGCCGGGGCCGTCGAGACCCTCCATGGCCAGCAGGGTGGCGTGGTCGCCATGGTCGATAAAGCGGTCGGGCAAGCCCAGATGATGGATCGGCACCATCGGGATGCGCTCGCCCAGCGCCACCAGGCCCTCGGCGCAGGCCGAACCGGCGCCGCCCTGAATGACGTGCTCCTCGACCGTGACCAACAGGTCGTGCTCGCGCGCCGCCCACGCCAGCGTGTCGAGATCGAGCGGCTTGACAAAGCGCATGTCGATGACCGTGGCGTCGAGGCCGGCAGCGGCCTTGAGCGCCGGCATCACCATCGACCCGAAAGCGAGAATGGCGACGCGCGCGCCACGCAGCGCGCCGCCGGTGCGCAGCGTCTCGGCACGGCCGATCGGCAGGGGCTCGAGCGTATCGCCGGCATCGACACCGCTGCCGACGCCACGCGGATAGCGCACCGCGCTCGGGCCGTCATGCGCGAGACCGGTGCTCAGCATGCGGCGGCATTGCTGTTCGTCACGCGGCGCCATCACCACCATGTTCGGGATGCAGCGCAGGAAGGCGTAGTCGTAGATGCCGGCATGGGTGGCGCCGTCGGCGCCCACCAAGCCGGCGCGATCGAGCGCGAACACCACCGGCAGCTTCTGCAAAGCGACGTCATGAATCAATTGGTCGTAGGCGCGCTGCAGGAAGGTACTGTAGATCGCCACCACCGGCTTGAGCCCCTCGCAGGCGAGGCCGGCGGCGAAGGTCACGGCGTGCTGCTCGGCGATGCCGACGTCGTAGTAGCGATCGGGGAAGCGCTCGGCGTACTCGACCATGCCCGAGCCCTCGCGCATCGCCGGCGTGATGCCGACCACCCGCTGGTCGGCGGCGGCGGCGTCGCACAGCCATTTACCGAACACTGCAGAGTAGGTGGGTTTGGCCGGCGCGGACGCCGTCTTTATACCAGCCGCCGGGTCGAACTTGCCGGGGCCGTGGTACAGGATGGGGTCGGCCTCGGCACGTTCATAACCGGCGCCCTTGCGCGTCACCACGTGCAGGAACTGCGGGCCCTTGAGACGACGCAGGTTGATCAGCGTCGGCACCAGCGCATCCAGGTCGTGGCCGTCGATCGGGCCGACATAGTTGAAGCCGAACTCCTCGAACAGGGTGCCGGGCGTCACAAAGCCCTTGGCTGTCTCCTCGACCCGATGCGCCAGTTCGCGCATCGACGGCAGGCCGCTGAGCAGCTGCTTGCCGAGCTCCTTGGTGCTGGTGTACAGGCGGCTCGAGAGCAGGCGCGTCAGATATTTGGACAGCGCGCCGACCGGCGGGCTGATCGACATCTCGTTGTCGTTGAGGATGACGAGAAGATCGATGTCGCGCTCGATGCCAGCGTTGTTCAGCGCCTCGAAGGCGAGGCCGGCGCTCATCGCGCCATCGCCGATCACCGCGACATGGCGCCGCCGGTCGGGGCCCTCGTGCTCGCCCTTCTGCCGCGAAGCGATGGCCATGCCGAGCGCCGCCGAGATGCTGGTGGAGGAATGCGCGGTGCCGAAGTGGTCGTACTCGCTCTCGCAGCGACGCGGAAAACCGGACAGACCACTGAGCTGGCGCAGCGTGCCCATGCGCTCGCGCCGTCCGGTGAGAATCTTGTGCGGGTAACTCTGGTGACCGACATCCCAGATCAGCCGGTCGTAAGGCAGATTGAAGACGTGGTGGACGGCGATGGTGAGTTCCACCGTGCCGAGATTCGACGACAAGTGACCGCCGGTGCTTGCCACCGACCGCAGCAGAAACTCGCGCAACTCGACGGCGAGCTGCTTGAGTTGCGCACGGCTGAGGGCCCGCACCTGCGACGGCGCGTTGACCCGATCGAGGATGTCTTCCGGATGCTCCATGGGCGCGAATTGTGCGCTATCCAGCCGGGTGAATGTTGCAGTGCGGTCGAATGTGTTCATGTGCCCTCCATACCCAGTCCGGTGCGTTCCGGCGTAGCCTGCCGCGCACCCATGCCCCACTGCCAGAGCCTCTCGAAGGGGATCGGCAGCACCATGAACCAGTGTTCAAGCACGGCGAGGCTCAACAGCATCGACGCGAGCGCGGCGGCAACCGACTGGAACTCGTTGGCCCGGTGGGTCCACGCAAACTCCCAGCCCGCCATTGCGGCGGCAGTGGCAAGCGTCACCACCACCGGGAACAGCGGGTTGATCGGCTTGCGCTGAAAGTAGGTCGGCAGGTAGCGCAGGTGAGCCGGCAGAAAGGTCTCGGAGAGATTGCGCACGCCCAGGAAGACGTTGAGCTTGGCGCTCTGCCGCATCACCCAGAAGATCAGGTAGGTACACAGGCCGACCCGGTTGCTGCCATCGGCGGTGGCCGTGAACACGCCAGCCGCCAGAACCACCAGTGCCAGCTCGTGATGCAGGACCACCTGCAGCGCAAACCCCGCGCGTTGCCAGCCGCGCGCGCCGACCGGCAAGTCGATCCGGCGTGGTCCGGTGACGTAGCCCAAAAGGAAAGCGATTTCCTGCCACGCCCAGATCAGCAGCGCGCAGCTGAAGGCGCAGTAGGCGCCGGCCGCGGTGGGCAGGTTGCGCGACGCAGCAAGGCCCCAGAACGCCAGTATCGCGAGCCAGCTCGCCACCGTGAAGGTGGCGCGGTAGGTGGACCGGGGCAGCCGGTTGAGCCAGATGATCACGCCCGTGCCCACCCACCAGGCAAGCAGGGTGAACAGCGCGGGCAAAAGCAGCTGACTCATCGGAGGCCGCTCGGGCAAGGGTGGATTCGGATTGGCACGGTCGGTCGCTCAGTGCCTTACCAGACCGGCTCGAGACGCGGATCGACCGGCAGTTCGTGGGTCTTGGCCGGCAACAGGTACATGCGGGCGAAGGTGGCGCCGGCACTCAGCGCCAGACCAGCCTGGCGCACGCGGTTCCACAGGCCGCCCGCCTTGCGCGCCGCATCGATGGCCTCGGCGGTGATTCGCAGCTTTTCCAGGCCGGCGCGGAAACGCGCGTCTTCAAAGTCCAGCGTCACAGGGAACACCTGCCGCGAGATCTCGCGCGTGACGCGGAACACCTCGAGATCGTAGGTGGTCGGGTCGAGCCCGAGCGACTTGTGGAACACCGGCCGCGCATGGTCGCGCACGTACATCGTGGCGAACACCGCCAGGGTGAAGAAACGGATCCAAAGGCGGTTGACCCCGGTGTGGAGGCGCGGGTCGGCGCGCATCAGCAGAGCAAAGGCTTCGCCGTGGCGGAACTCGTCGTTGCACCACTCGCGGAACCACTTGAAGATCGGGTGAAAACACAGTTCCGGGTGCCGCTCGATCTGCCGGTAGATGGTGATGTAGCGGGCGTAGCCGATCTTCTCACTCAGGTAGGTCGCGTAGAAGATGTACTTGGGCTTGAAGTAGGTGTACTTCTTGGCCTTGACCAGAAAGCCCAGATCGACGCCGATGCCGAAGTCCTTGAGCCACTGGTTGATGAAGCCGGCGTGCCGCGACTCGTCGCGCGCCATGTAGCCGAACAAGTCCTTCATGTCGGGGTTCTTCACCCGCCGGCGGATCTCTGCGTAGAGCACGCAGCCGGAGAACTCGGCGGTGACCGAACTGATGAGGAAGTCGACGAACTCCTGGTAGAGCTCGTCCGGCACGTGCGAGTAGTCCTGGCCGAGCATGTCCACCGGCCGCTCGAAATGGCCGTTGTTGGGGTCGGCCTTGAACTCGGCCATCAGCGCATCCCACTGCTCGCGGATGCTGTCGATGTCGATGCGGTCCATGGCATCGAAATCGGTGGTGTAGAAGCGCGGGTCGAGCAGCGTGTTCTTCTGCGCCTGGCGCGTTGAATCGTTGAAACTCGGGGGCATCTCGAGCGAGCTGTTCTCGGTCATGGCGTTCATGGCTGTGGGCCTCCGGTAGGCGAGATGGCTTGAGTCCGGACCGTCGGTCGCGGCCGCGGATAATTGCGTGAGGTGGAGAAGCGTCGCTCGGAGAAGCTCACCTCCCAGAGCAGGTCGAGTTCAAAGCGGGACAGGGCATGGGTCTTGAACCGCTCCCACCAGGAGGCGCGCGACACCTTGGCCTTGCGCTCCACGGCATAGCGCTCGCCCCAGGCGATATGGGTCGGCGGGTCGAGCACCTGCACCGAATCGCCGGGCCCGACCTCGACGTCCTGCAAGATGACGTGGGCGTAGCAGTCGTCGGCGGTGTGCGCCAGCTCCACCCGGCAGGGCACCGTGCCGCTGGACTGCAAGCGAGCGCTCACTGACGGTCTCCGGCTTCTGGTACGGGCTGAACATCCACCAGCATGCGGGCGAAGGCACCGGCATTGGTGTGACCAAAGGCGGTGAGTTCGATGCGCTGGCCGGTGGCGAGGTCGCGCAGGGTGAGCAGTCCGGCGTTGAGCGAGAGCTCGAACGGTTCGCCCGGACCCTTGCCCAGTCGCTTGCGCTCGCGCGCCATGCCGCGCAGGATGCCGCGCACAAAACCGGCCTCGCCGACGACGCGATAGACCTCGGCGCCGGTGTCGGCATCCAGCACCTGCACCGACTTGTCGGGCGCGTCAACGAAGCGCAGATGGCGCATGCCGACCGTCCTCAGCGTGGCCGGGGCGGCCAGTGGTGCCGGGGGTGCAGCGGCCGTCGCCGCGACACTGCCGGTGCCCTGCGCCCGCAGTTCCAGGCCGAGCCAGAAGCCGATCGCCGGCATCACCACCACCGCCGCCATCAACCAGCCGGGCATGACCCGCAGGATCGGATAGCGGGCGCCGGCGCGCGCGCGCCAGTCGCTGGCGCGGCCGAGGGTCGCGACGGCGGCGCGGTTCATGCCGGCCGCGCCGCGGCGAGGCGGTCGAGGGGCAAGGCGGCCTGGCCGGCATCGGGCGTCACGGACGTGGCGCTGACGACACCGCCTGCGGGCGCGGTCTGCCGCGCAGCCCACGCCGCGCTAAGCAGCTGCGCCAGCCGCTTGGCGTCGGCGACGCAACGCAGCATGGGCTCGGGCCGCGCCAGACGCCACGGACGGGCATGCGGCCAGAGGTGGGCGTAGGCGATGCGCTGGCCATCAACCAAGCGCAGGGACAGGTCGCCCGCACCGTCGGCGTCGGCGCGCAGATCGGCCGCGGCGACTTGCCCCAGCGGGATGTTGTAAGTGACCGTGAGCACCATGCCGATGCGCATCACCAAGCGACGGTCGGTGAGCGTGTAGAGCGTGGTGCGTGCCACCGCGGCAGCGAGGCCGTAGAGCATGGCCAAGCCAGCGAGCGGCAGGGGGAGCACCTTGAGCGTGCCCAGCAGGGCGTCGGCCGGGCTGGCGCCATCATGCCAGTCGGCCAGCAGTTTCCACAGCAGCAGCACACCGAAATACAGCGCCACGGCGCGGATATGGAACACCCGCTGCGCCACCCGGGTCACCTCGGGCGCACCCTGCCAGAGCAGCGTCTCGCCGGCCGGCAGACGCTCCGGCAGGCCGGGCTCGGGCTCCCAGCCGTGCTCGGGGCCGGAAAAGTGCTTGTGGTCGAGCCCGCTCAAATCAGTGGCTCCGCACGGCCGGGTTCGGCATAGAGCAGACCGCCGCCGAGGTAGCCGAAGATCTTCTCTTCTTCCAGCCAGGTCACCTGCTCCGGGTTGGCGGTGCGCGGGATACCGGCAATCTGGCCGCCGAGCAGGGCGCGCACGGTGACGCTGCGCTTGCCGACGCGACACAGGTTCATCGGCACCAGCACGCGGTGCCCCCCGGCATCGACTTCAACGTAGCGGAACAGGTGCTCGGAGCGGTCGACCCAGAGGTCGACCACCTTGCCACCGCTCACGCCATCGGCGCCGACCAGGTCGAAGCCACGCGGATCGGTCTCACCATGGTCGATGGAGAACCCCTCCGGCTCGGCGACGCGCAAGGGCACGATGCGGGCGAGACCCTCGTAGGTCACATCCGGCTTGTCGGTGCGCGCGGTCCAAGCGCCGGGGCCGACGCCGTCGAGCATCGGGTTGCCGGTCGGCTCGATCGGCGCGCCGGCGAAACCGGCAATCGGCTTGCCGGCGGGCGGCGGCTGCTCCCAGTCGCGCTGGTGCGGCGCCCAGTACTCACTGCCGTCCTGCATGACATAGCGCTTGGGCTTGGGCATGGCGATGATGCCCGGGTCGCGGCGCCCGTTGCGCAGGCCGGAATCGAGCGGGAACCCTTCGCGCTTGCTCTCGAAGATGAGGTAGTAGCAAAGCCCGAAGAAAAACACCCAAAACATGTAGATGGCCAACTGCGCCACATCGAAATAACCGAGGATCGCTCCCTGTCCCATCGTCTTCTCCTTTCTATCGATCAGCCGGGGAATTCGGCCAGACCGAACTTGCCAACAGCAGGGGCCCCCGGCTTCTGCCGGTTTCGCACCAGGGGACCGATCACAATCAGACCGCCGAACAGCAGCAGCAACTCAAGCCCGTAGACCGTGCCGTAGCCGGTCGAGGGA
>VEQZ01000092.1 GCA_018882975.1 Rhodocyclaceae bacterium
GCCTACAGTAGAGGTGTCCAACGCGACGCGCCTATAGGTGCCGCGCCGACCCGGGAAGCCCGCCATGTCAATACATGTCGTCACGTGCCAGCACCCCCGCCACCAGTATCTGGCCCTGCTGCTCCTGCTCGTACCCCTGGCGGCCGCGGCGGACGTGGTCACCGATGGATCAGTCGGGATGGCCGGCGCACTCACCGGACCCAACTTTCAAATCCCGGAGTCGCTGGGCACCATCCGCGGTCGCAATCTGCTGCACAGCTTCAGCCGCTTCAATGTCGGCGCAACCGAGACGGCCAGTTTCTCCACCACCACCGCGCTCGACAACGTCATCGCCCGCGTCACCGGCGGGGCCGCATCAATCATCGAGGGTACGGTCCGCCTCACCCCGGCCAGCGGCAGCCCGAGTTTCTTCTTCATCAATCCGGCCGGCATCATCGTCAGCGGTGCCGGCAACTTCGACGTGCCCGGCTCGCTGCACCTGTCCACCGCCGATTCCTTGCGTTTCAGCGATGGCAGCGTGCTCTCGGCAAAGGCGACAGGCGCCAGCACCCTGAGCGTCGCCAGCCCGGAAGCGTTCGGCTTTCTGCCGGGCAATACCAGCCCCATCGCCGCGGTCGGCGGGGCCACCGTGAGCGCGCCGGGATCGCTGGTCACGCTGGACGCGGCAGACATCCTTGTCCAAGCCGCGCGTGTCACGACCGCAGACGGCAACCGCGGCCTGCTGCGCACCACCGCGGTCGGAAGTGCGCCTGAGTCGGACCTGCTCCGCGGCACACCCTCCGCAAACGGCCGACTCGTCCTGCTCGACAATGGCCGCATCCAGACGGCATCGAGCCTGACCGATCCGGCGGCCAGCATTCGCGTTCAGGGCGGCAACATTCTCATCAGCGGTTCTGGCAGCGGGATCTCCATGATTGAGAACCGCGGGGACCACGTTGGCGCTGCCGAAAAGATCCGTCTCGAAAATGACATCAAGCTCGACATTGCCAACAGCGAACTCAGCATCCGCGACACCGTCAAGGCAATCGAGAACGGCTTCTACGGCGACTCCACCCCGCCCATCGTCACGGTCACGGCCACCGGCAACATCGACATCATCGCGGGCGATACGAGTGGTATCGGCACCGGCATCGGCGCCAACACCACCGCGCAGGCGGTGAACGGCGCCGGGCTGTTGGCTGTACTGGTCGGCGGACGCCTGACGCTGCGCGGGCCCTACAGCCGCATCGAAGCGGTCAACGGCCAAAACACCATCGGCGCAGGCGGCCTGATCGGCATCGATGCCGCCGAACTGCGTGTAGAGGGACTCGACCCCGCGGGCCGTCTGATGGCTGACCCGATCGCCTACACGGGGATTCAGACGTCGACGCGCGGTGCCGGCAACGCGGGCTTCGTCTTCATCAATCTTAGCGGGCAGGCCAGCGTGGTCGGCAACGCCATCATCCGTTCCGATACGCAGGGCAGCGGCAACGCGGGCGGCGTGGTCCTCACGGTCCGCGACCTCGTGATCGACGGCATCGACGTCAATTCCGGACTGTTCACCGGCATCGCCACGGGCAGTCTGACGCCCGATGCCGGTACCGGCGGACTCATCGGCGTCACCGCCACACGCGACATCCGCCTCAGCCGCGGCAGCCAGATCGCTTCCGACACGCTGTCGCGGAATTTTGCCGGAGCGGTCTCGATCGAGGCCGGCCGCGAACTGGCCCTCACCAGCGGCAGCACCATCAGCTCGGATGCCCGTGGCGATGGTCAAGCCGGCGCAGTGGTGGTGAAAGCCGACACGGTGCGCATCGATGGCCAAGGCGTGACCAGTCTGCCCACAGGCGTCAGCAGCATCGCCGTGTCTGGTACCGGGACCGCCGGGCTGGTCGGGGTCGAGGCCAGCCGGCGCATCGTCATCACTGGGGCGGGGGTCGTGCGCTCCGATACCTTCGGCGACGGCTCGGCCGGCCTGGTCAAGGTGGTCACGTCTGGAGAGTTGCAAATCTCCGGGGCTGGCGTGATCAGTTCCGACACCTACGGCGATGGCGACGCCGGCGTGGTTCTGGTCCGCGGCGGGCGCATCCTCATCGATGGGGCGGGGAGCGCGTTCTTTACCGGCATCAGCAGCGATGCGCTCGCCGGCAGCGGCAACGCCGGCAACCTCGCTCTGGTGGCGAGCCGGGGGCTACGCTTGGTCAACGGCGGCGCCATAAGCTCCAGCACCTCCACGCCCGGCCGGGCGGGGAACATCCTGTTCCGAGATTTCGACCCGGCAACGGGTGAGTTCGTGCCCGCCGATACCCCGGTCATCCGCGTGGAGGGCAGCGGACCGTCTGGGCCGAGCCGTATCGCCGCCTTGGCGACCAGTACATCCGGCGGCGGCGTGGGTTCAGTGCTGCTTGAGGCGAGCCGCCTGATCGCGGTCGAGAACGGCGGCAAGGTCAGCATCGAAAATGCCGCCTCGACGCCGGACGGGCTCGGGTCGGATGGCCAGTTGGTGGTAATCGCGCCGGTGGTGCGGCTGGTCGGTGCGCCGTTTGGACTCAGTTCGGCGTCCTTCGGCAACATCGGTGCCGCGCCGATCACCGTGGCAGCCCCGCAGCTGCTTTTCCTGCGCGACAGCCGCATCATCACCGAGTCGGTCGAAGGCAACGGCGGCAGCATCACCGCGGTTGCTGCAGTGGCCTACCTCGGCCGCTCGCAGGTCACCACGTCGGTGACCGGCAGCAACAACGGCAATGGCGGCGATATCCTGTTCCGGGCCGACCGGATGGTGCTCAACAACGGCTTCATCCTCGCCAACACGCTGGCTCCGGCCGGCAGTGGCGGGCTAGTCCAGATCGCAACCAACGGGCTGTTCGCCAGCGCCCAATCGCTGCTGCGCGGCGGCGACCTGCCGGTCGAGTTCGTGGCCGGCAAGCGCGGCCTCAACGTCATCCAGGCTGCCGCGCCGGGTGGGTTGAGTGGCGAGATCGCCATCAGCGCGCCGCCGACCATAGACGTTACCGGCAGCCTGCTGTCGCTGCAGGCGCCGCGCATCGGCGACGTGCGCATCGGCCGCGACCCCTGCGATGACCGCAGCGGCAGTTCGCTGCTGGTGCTCGGCCGCGGCGGGCCACCATGCAGCGCATCGGACCCGCTCGGACGGCGATGATCCGCATTCGCGCCGTGTGGCGCCGCCGGTGGCGGCTGACAATCGCCTGGAATCTGGCAGCACTCGCCAGTTTGCTCGCCGCGCCGACTCGTGCCGACTGGGGCGACCCCCTGCAGCGCATCGAGTTACTGGCCAGCGACGACATCCCCGATGACATCGCCGGCCACAGCCAGCCCTACCTCGGCAGGCCGTTTGGCGAAGCCGATGCCGAGGCCCTGCGCATCGAATTGACCCGCGGTCTGGTCGACCGCGGCTACGTCAACTCCGGCTACCGGCTGGCCGAACCGGCCTACGCCGGCGGCGTGCTGCGCCTGCAGCGCATCGCCGGGCGCATCTCGCGCGTGCAACTGGGCGGCCAGGAGCGGTTGCGTCCGGCTTACGTGACTTCGCGCCTGACCCGCACCGGCGAGACCTTCAACACGCTGGTGCTCGCCGAGCGCTTCCGCAAACTGCTCAACGACCCGCTGTTCCGCCGTGTCGATGCCAGCATCATCCCCGACGTCACGCCAGGCGAGGCGGTGCTTGACCTCGCCATTGAACGCAACCGCGCGTGGAACTTCAGCCTCGAGACCGGCAACCAGCGGCCGCGCAGCATTGGCGAATACGCGGCGACTGCCCGCGCCAGCGTCGCCAATCTGAGCGGCTGGGGTGACACGCTCGGCATCGCGCTGTCCAACCCGATCGACGACGGCCGTGGCGCGCGCGTGCAGGTCGGCTGGCAAGTGCCGTTGAGGGCCGGCGGACCGTCCCTCAACCTCGCCTACGACGAGGGCAGCGCCTCGGTGATCGAACCCTCGGTGGCGCGGCTTGACATCACCAGCCGCATCCAGTCGGTCGAGACGGGCTTGAGCCAGGTGCTGCTCGACACCGCCAACCAGCGCTTGGCGGCGTCGGTTGCCTACCTGACGCGCCACAACCGCACGCAACTGCTGGGCGAGGACTTCGCCTTTCAGCCCGGCGAGCCGGACAGCGGCACGCGCGTCCACGATGTCCGCCTGCAAGCCGAGTACGCCCGGCGCAGCGAGACGGCGCTGCTGCTTGCGCGCGCCTCGCTGATCATCGGCAGCAACAACATCCGGCCGGTGCCTTTCCCAACCGCGCCGCTGGCCGACGACCATCACCGCGTCCTCCTGCTACAGGGGCAATACGCGCGCACTCTGGGCGAGAGCGGCCTGCGCGGCGTGGCGCGCGCCACCCTGCAGCGCACGCCCGACCGACTGGTGCCGCTGGAGCGGATCGCTGTCGGCGGCGGCGCGACCGTGCGCGGATTCCTCGAGAACACGCTGGTGCGCGACGAGGCCACCATCGTCAATCTGGAACTGGAGTGGCCGCTGGTCAAACAGGACACGCGCAATCTGACCCTGATCCCTTTCATCGACTACGGCGAAGCCAGGAATCAGGGGGAAGCGTCGGCGAGTCTGGCATCGGCCGGCCTTGCCGGGCGACTCACATGGGGGGGCGCGCGGCTCGAACTGGCCTGGGGCCACCGCCTGCGAGAGCCCGATGGTTACCACCCTGGCGGTGGCGCACAGGCGCAGGGCATCCACTTCAACCTCGCCTACGGTTTTTGATGCGCGCCGCCCTCACCCTCCTCTCCATCCTGCTTGGCATCGCGCTCGGGGCCCCCGCAGCTTCGGCCGGCGCATCCGCGAGCAAGGTCGAGGCGATGCTCGAGGAAGCGGCTGCGCTCAACGCCGATGGCCACTACCTGCTCGCTGCGCGTCAACTCGAGCGAGCGGCCCGTGCGCCCGGCCTGCAAGCTGCGCAGCGCGAGACGCTGTCCTACTGGAGCGGCCGCAACGCCAACCGCATGCTGCGGCATCGCGCTGCCGCCGAACAACTGGCCCCGCTCGCAGCGAGTGCCGGCCCGTGGCAGAAAGGCGCCGCGCTCGAACTGGCGATCGCCCGCTTGGGACTCGGCGAACGCGCGGAGGCCCGGCGCCTGCTGCAGGCCGTGGCTGGCGACGGCGACCCGGCCGATGCCACCGCCCTGCAGGCGCGCCTGCTGCTGTTTCGCCTCGCCGACACGCCGATCAGCCCGGAAGCCATCGACGCCTGGTGGGCGACGGCCACGCGACTGTCGCCAGCGGAGGGCTCGCCCCTCGCGCTGGCCGCTCTGCGCCTGCTGCTCGAGCGCGGTGCGGCGGACCAGACCGCCAGCCGCCTGCTGGAGGCGGCGCGCGAACCACCGGTGATCGGCCGGGGCCGACACACCGTCGAACTGGGCGAGGCGGAAAGCCACCTGCTCGAACTGCAGGGCCGCTACGGCGAGGCCATCGCCCGCGCCCGCGATACCTTGCGTCTGGCTGACGCGAGCCGGGCAGCCGCCGAGGACCTGCGCTACCGGCTGGAGTGGCGGGCGGGCCGGCTGCTGGCCCGCCAAGGCGACACCGACGCCGCGCTGGCCGCCTACCAGCGCGCCGTTGCCAGCCTCGAACAACTCCGCATCGACCTGCCGATCACCTACCCGGACGGCAGTTCGAGCCACGCCACCGCGCTGCAACCCGTCTATGGCGCGCTCATCGATCTGCTGCTCAAGCGCGCCGCCGCCCGCGAGGGCCCGCAGCGGCAGAGCGATCTGCTGGCAGCGCGCCGGATCAGCGAACTGCTCAAGCAATCCGAACTGCAGGACTACCTTGGCGAGCGCTGCGCCGTTACCAGCAAGGATGCCGAGACGCTGCAGAAGCCAGACCCGGGCACTGCGCTGCTCTACGCCATCGTGCTGGCCGACCGTACCGAAATCCTGATTCAGGTGAATGATGCGCTCGAGAGCCGCCGGATCGACATCACCGCCGACAACCTGCGCATCCTCGTGCAGCGCTTCGCGGCGACGCTGCGCGCGGGCGACGAGGGCTTCGAAGCGCAGGCCGATGCGCTCTCCGGTCTGCTGCTCGGCGATCTGCCCAAACATCTGGCCAGCCACAACATCGACACGCTGGTGGTGGTACCGGACGGTAGCCTGCGTCTGCTCCCGTGGGCGGTGCTGCGCACCGACGGCGCGTACCTAGGTAGCCGGTTCGCTGTAGCCACCCTCAGTGGCCTGGCGATCCGCGGTGGGACCGGCGGTGCCTCCGGGCAGAGTCTGGTGTCCGGCGTCTCGCAGCCCGGCCCGGTCGTCGCAAAGCTGCGCGACCTGCCGGCACTGGGCAGCCTCGCACCGGCGG
>VEQZ01000093.1 GCA_018882975.1 Rhodocyclaceae bacterium
CCCAGACGCGCCCGCAAGCGGTCGAGCAGCGCGCTGCGCTGCAGGGCGGCCTCCTCGGGGCCGGGCCAGAGTTCGGGCGACTGCGGCTGCCACGCCTCGAGCGGCGTCGCCGCCAGACCCACGCGTCGCACCGGCGAGGGCAGGCGCAGCCGCGCCAGCCTTTCACGTAACAGGCCCGCCACCGGCGCGAGGTTCTGCAGCGGGCGTGTCAGCGCGAGGTCGAAGGCGGTGTCGGCCTGCCTGGGCGCGTGACCGAGTATGAAGCGCATGCGCTGCACTGCGCGACCCGAGCCGCGCAGCAGCCCCTCGAGTTCGGCGAGCAAGCGCCGCCCGGCAAACAGCAGCGCGTCGGTGTGCCAAGTCTCCTGCAGCAACTCGATGGTGCGCTCGTACCGCGCCGGCGGCACGAACCAGCGGCGTGGCTCGGGTGTTGCACCGACCAACTGGTCGAGTTGGCGGGAGACGGATGCCCGGCAGCGCCGGTCGAGGTCGCCACGCGGCAGGCGCAGGCACTCGCCCACGCTGCGCAGACCGACTTCGCCGAGCAGGGCATGGTCGCTGTCGGGCAGGTCGAGCGCCATCAGCGGCAGCCCCGCCAGCCGGGTGTGCCAGTCATGCGCGCCAGCCCAAGCTGACCCCACAGTGGCGCCCGCGTTTGCGCAACAGGCCAAGGCCCATGCTCCGCTGGCGGTGGGTGCGCCGGCGCAGACCGCATCGGGTGAGAGCGCGAGGACCTGCGCCCGTGCATCGGCCAGCAGCTGATCAAGACCGCCGAACAGGTGCGCGCTGCCCGCCACCTCAGCGACCACACCGACCCGGCCGGCCCGGCCATGGCGGCACAGGCTGACCAGCGGGCTGTAGCGCATCGCCCAGAGGGCCAAGCCCTGGAGTTCGGAATCTGCCGGGTCATCGGGCGACGCGCCGGGCTCCCGGGCCGCACGCGCACTGCTGTCGCGGACGCCGCCACCGGCAGGGTCCGGCAGCGCAAGCGCCAGCCAGGCACCTGGCGTTTCACGCGGCGAGACTGACATGGCCGTTGTGGCCGCCACGGCACTTGAGCAGACGCACCTGCCGACGACGGCCGTCGGACGCCACTTCGACGCGCACCGCCGCCGGGCTGCTGGCGCCCGCATGGGCGCGGTCGCGCAGCAGCACGCACCACGCGCCGCCGGCCTCGGCCGCCAGTTGCAGACGACGCAGCGCAGTGGCATCAGCTTTGGCCACCCACAGCAGCACTGCGCCACAGGTGCCGGAGCGCAACGCCTGCTCCGCCGCCCACAGGGCATCGGCTTCGTCGCGTGCGCTCACCCACAATGTCTCGTCCATGCCGATGCCAGCCTGCTGCAACGCCGGTGGGTAGGGGATGAAAGGCGGCGCCACCCAGGCCACCGTCTCGCCCTGGCGGGTGAGGCGGGCCAGCGCCGGCAGCAGCAAACTCACCTCGCCGATGCCGGTGCCGCTGCCGATCACCTCGGTGATGCAGCCCAATGGCCAGCCGCCGCCTGGCAATGCGCGCTCGAGTTCCGGCACGCCGCAGGGCACCACGCGCAGCGGCACGGCAGGGCGCTCGCCGGGACGCCAGACTGCAGGGTGGCGCGGCACTGGGCGCGGGGCACGAGCGGGGGCGGCCACACCCCCACCGGCGGGCATGGCGCCATCGGTCCGCCGGAGGGTGTCACCCCCTTCAGCCGACACGCCTTCTTCGACTGGCACATCTTTGGTCGGATAAAACCCCTGCAGCAGCAGTTCGATGTCAAAGGCACCCATCTCCGTTCTCCTCTATCCGATCCTGTGTCTGGTTCCGCCACTGGCCGCATCCGGCCGTTCGTGCGTTCAATTGAGCCGGTCACGCAGCACGCCGACGCCGATACCTTCGATGCAGAAGGCCTGCCGCGCCGGGTCGATGACGATCGGCGCGAAGTCGGGGTTGCAGGCGACCAACTCGATGCGTTCGCCACGCGGGTGGAACCGCTTGACCGTGACCTCGTCGTCGACGCGGGCGACCACCGTCTGCCCCTCGCGCGCGGTCGCGCAGCGGTGCACCGCGAGCAGGTCGCCGTCGAGGATGCCGGCATCGCGCATGCTCTGGCCGCGCACCCGCAGCAGGTAGTCGGCGCGCGGGTGGAAGTGCGCCGGGTCGACGCGCCAGTGGCCCTCGATGTGCTCCACCGCGAGCAGCGGACTGCCGGCGGCGACCCGCCCGACCAGCGGCAGCCCGGGCTCCTCCGGCAGGCGGATGCCGCGCGAGCGGCCCGCCTCCAGCGTGATCGCGCCCTTGCGCGCCAGCGCCTGCAGGTGGCTCTCGGCGGCGTTGAGCGAACTGAAGCCCAGATGCGCGGCGATCTCGGCACGGGTCGGTGGGGCGCCGCGGCCGTTCACACAGTCGCGGATGAAATCGAGGATCTGTTGCTGGCGGTCGGTGAGAGGCTGTGACATGGCGCGCTCCGGTTGCGGCGGTTCCCGGTGGCCGCGGGGATCGCGGCAGCAGACGCAAGGGCCGCAGCAACTGTATGGGCGTACAGTACTGTATTAAAATCACCTGTCAAGGGGTATCGCCCAGTACCCGCTCATCCAGCAGATTCTGATCCCCCACCGCCTACCGCCCGCGCAAAAAGCCGTCCACGCTGCCACGCCTGTGACTGCATAGAATCCCGCCATGGACCCCGCCGCCGCCTTTCCCCTGCTGCGCCAGCTCGCCGACGGCCGCTTCCGCAGCGGCGATGCACTCGCCACGGCACTCGGCGTGTCGCGCAGCACGCTCTGCCAGCGGCTGGATGCGCTGGCGGAACTGGGTATCGAATGCCACCGCGTGCGCGGCCGCGGTTGCCGCCTGCCGCAGGCGCTCGACCTGCTCGATGCCGACGCACTCGCCGCCGACCTCCAGGGCAGCGGCCTGCACATCGACCTGGTCGACCACTCGCGCTCGACCAGCGCCGACTTGCTGGCACAGGCCGACACGCTGCACACCGGTCATGTGCGCAGCGCCGAATGGCAGACCGCCGGCCGCGGCCGGCAGGGCCGCCGCTGGCTGGCGCAACCGGCGCAGGGCCTCACCTTCTCGCTGCTGTGGCGCTTTGATGGCGGCGTGCAGGCGCTGGCCGGGCTGAGCCTGGCGGTGGCGGTTGCGGTGGCGCGTGCCTGCCGCGACTGCGGCGTCGATGCGGTGCGCGTCAAATGGCCCAACGACCTGCTCCTGCACCACTCGCCACACCCCGACCACGACCCGCAGGCCCAGCCACACCCCCCCGACCGCAAACTCGGCGGCGTGCTGGTCGACGTGCAGGGCGACGCGCTCGGGCCCAGCGTCGCCGTGATCGGCGTCGGGCTCAACGTCCACGCCGCGCCGGCCGATGCCGGTCAGCCCGTCGCCGCGCTGGCCGACGGCGCCACAACCCCGCTCACCCGCCACCGCGTGCTGGTCGCCGCGCTGCGCCACCTCGCCGCCGCCATCCGCAGTTTCGAGGCCAACGGCTTCGCTGCCTTCCGCG
Source organism: Rhodocyclaceae bacterium (assembly GCA_018882975.1). Taxonomy (GTDB): domain Bacteria; phylum Pseudomonadota; class Gammaproteobacteria; order Burkholderiales; family UBA3065; genus UBA3065. The sequence goes on from VEQZ01000093.1 coordinate 3,489, forward strand.
ACGACTGGCAGGCGCTGCACGCCTGGCACCTGCGCACCGTTGAGGTGCTGCACGCCGACGGTGCCCGCACCCAAGGGGTGGCGGCCGGCATCGACGCCGACGGCGCGCTGCTGCTGGAGACGCCGGCCGGGCGGCAGCGCATCCTGTCGGGGGATGTGAGCCTTCGCGCGCGATGATTCGTTTATTTCGTTTGTGGCGTAACATCGGGGTCACTGAAATTGCCGTAACCCAAGGAGTGCATGCAGTGAGCAACTCAGTCCCTCGTCAGAGGGTACTGTCCGCCGACGAGACCCACCTCGCCCATGAATCGGCTCAGGTGTTGGCCGGATTGCTGCGTTCGGGGTGCACGTCGCACCAGATTGAACTGCGCGATGATTCGGGGGCGGTACAGACCATCCGTATCCCCACGGCAGCGCTGCGTCTGCTGTGCGACGCACTTGGCGAGATGGAACGGGGTCATCCCGTAACCCTCACGCCGCTCCGCGCCGAATTGACCACCCAAGAGGCGGCCAATCTGCTCAACGTGTCGCGCCCCTTTCTGGTCCGCTTGCTCGAGCAAGGGGATATTCCCTTCCGCAAGACCGGCACGCATCGGCGCGTGCGCTACGACGATTTGATGAGTTACAAGGGTCGGGTGGACAAGCAGCGGCGGCAGGCACTGGAAGAATTGGCGGCGCAGGCTCAAGCGCTTGGTCTCGGCTACTGAAGGTGAGGAGACGTGTCGTTGTCTGACGCACAACACCCGGGCGCGTTTCTGCAAGACTGCCTCGCGTCCGACCTGCAAACAGTGCTTGCCGCCACCATCAACCACCGCACTTCGTTAAAGTCCCCTCCCAAGGCGCTGCCGGATTATCTCGATACCCTTGAGAAACAGGGCCTCGAGGGTTCGGTGGCCCGGTTGCGTCGGGAGTTCCGACTCGACTGATCACAGGGACGGCCCCATGAACCTCCTCATCGACACCGGCAACACCCGCATCAAATGGGCCCTCGCCGACGGCCCCAGCCTGGTCACGCGTGGCGTGGTCGAACACGCCGAGGTGGCGACCCTGCCCAAGGTCTGGGGCAGCCTGCCGCGTGTCAACCGCGTGCTGGTGGCCTGCGTCGCCGGCCCGACCATCCGCGAGGCAGTGGAGGATGCGCTCGACCGCGTCGACGGCGACATCGACTGGGTGGTGGCGCGTCAGCAGGAATGCGGCGTGCGCAACGGCTACGCCGAGCCGGCCAAACTCGGCGCCGACCGCTGGGCGGCGCTCATCGGCGCCTATGCGCTCGGTTTGGTGCCGGGCGTCATCGTCAGCGCCGGTACCGCACTCACCGTCGACATGATGGGCGCCGACGGCCAGTTCGCCGGCGGCATCATCGTGCCGGGCTTCCGCGCGCTCGATGCCGGCCTGCGCGCGCGCACCGCGCTGGCCGCCGCGACCGGCACCTTCTCGGCCTTCCCCACCAGCACCGAGGACGCCATCACCACCGGCGCCATCGATGCGCTGTGTGGTGCGGTGGAGCGCGTCGCGCGGCGCGTGGCGGCGACCGGCAGCACGCCGCGCGTCATCCTCACCGGCGGCGACGCCGACCGCATCGCGGCGCACCTCACCGTGCCGTTCACCCGCGTCGACGACCTGGTGCTGCGCGGCCTCGCCACGATCGCCAGCCACAAGCGCTAGGCGCCCGCCTGCCAGGCAAAGCGCACGGCCCACCTGCATCACCGTTGGGGGTGGAAACCTTCCGTCAACCGGGCAAGCGCCGGATGGTGCCGGTCGCGAGCGGGCCGGCAGTTGCCCGGATGCGTCACTTTATCGGGCCATAGTGTCGAGCGATGCTTGCAGGCGCTGCCCCGAAGCACGCGCCTCGGCCAGCAGTTGCTCCCAGTCGCCCGGAGGATAGCCGCTGTCCCACAGCTTGCGGAACACGCGGTAGGCGTCGTCGGGGCTCTCGTAGGCGCGCTTGCTGTCGTCGTCGACCCACGCGAACACGATGATCTTGCTCGCCGCGTGGTAGCGGAAGAACAGCCGGTATTGCTGAAAGAACTTGGCGCGGAACCAGTGCCGGTGCTCGTCACCCAGCGTGTTGCCCTGCCGGTACTCCGGGCGGCTCGGGTCTTGCGGGATAACGTCGAAGGCCAGTTTGGTGATGGCCGCCAGCCGCTTGGTAGCGTTCTTGCGCACACAACTGCCCGGGTCTTTTTGCCGGAGACTTTCGACCTGCCGGGCCAAGGCCTCAAGTTAGGCGAGGAACAGCGGGTGGGCGAACACCGTCCAGCCGTGCACGACCACCGGCGCACCCGCGCTCATTCATCGTCGGCCGATAGCGGTGCATCCAGATCGACCTCGACGACGCCGGTCAGCGCACGGAGGCGGTCCAGGAGACCGGCATTGATGGCTTGCAGGCGCTCGGGATGCTGCGCCATGTCGCGTGCCAGAAAGCCCAAGAACTCGCCGAGGACCGGGCCATCCCGCCCAAGTGCTGAAGCGCGCGTGAGGACCAACTCGCCACCCGGGCGGATCGAGTCATGGATCCTGTCCTGCTTGCTCAAGCGCAGCGCCCGCCGCACGGTTTCCGGCCCGTTGCAAAAATGCAACAAGTGGTCAAAAAACGTGTCTGGAATGCGGGTTTTCCTTGAGCCGCCGGCCTTCGACGCACCACAATGACTGCACCAGCCCGAGTTGCGGGTGGTGATCAAAACTCTCTGAAGGGGAATTGAATGAACAAGAAGCTTCTCGCAGTGGCTCTGGCCTCTGCCTTCGCTGCCCCGGCCATGGCCGAGGGCGTGCAGATCTACGGTGCGTTCGATGTGGGCG
>VEQZ01000094.1 GCA_018882975.1 Rhodocyclaceae bacterium
ATCTGGGTTTCGATGGCATCCTTGCCGGTGGCGATCTGACCGAATTCGATCAGGTTCTGGGTGTCGAGGCGGCTGTAGGTATTGCCTTCCAGCTTGGACGAAGCCCAAGACAGATCCACCAGTAGCCGGTTTAATACGTCCCGGGCGTAGGTGCCCGCCGGCCGCTCAGTGGCTGACGTGCGCCCCATCTCATGCAACTGGCTTCGCAGCGAGGCCGGCAAGTAGAAGGTTTCTCCGGGTTGGTAGGTCTCCAGGAAGTCACGCCGATAGCCCACTGGCCGGCGATGCATGAGTGGCAGCCGAACCTGAGCGCGGACAAGCGCGCCCTCTGGCGATACCGGGACATACAACTCGGCCTCAGCCGTTGCCGTGGCGGCTGGCGTCATCGAACCACTGACTGGCACGGCGCTGCCGGGACTCAGTTTGTAGACCAGGGCGATGCTCTCGCCCTCGGTGGTCAACCGCTGCGCGTCGACAAGCTTTTGCAGGCGTCGTTGTAGCGTGCGGCGGTTGAGCTTGTCGGCTTGGCGCCGGAACATCTCGGCTTCAATGCTGGCAATGCCGATGCCGCCGGGATGCGCCGCGACAATCGATTCGATCGCTTTGAGTTCATCGGTTGGCGTGGCCCGTGGCATCGAATCGGGTTCCTGGTGATCGGGCTGTCACGACATGTCGCGCGGGCGCGACAAAGCACGACACTATTATGGTGCGCAATGTGTCGTGCTTCAAGCCGTGGTTGTCGCACCTGTAATGACCCCGTGGGGGCTGCTCAATTCCACGCTCGGATACGTCAGCGCGGTAAAGTTCGAACAGGCTCGAGAGGCTTAGGTCGGTGTCCACGAAACCGGCAGCAGCCCAGGCTGTGGGGGCGCCATAAGGGCCATAAGCGCCATAAGCGCCATAAGCGCCATAAGCGCCGCCGCCGCTGGCGTTCATCTCATCAGCAGCAGACTGGAGAGGGGGATCGACACGATCCTCGGGTCGTCGGTGGCTGGCTCGTCCAGCTGGGTCACCAGCACACCAAACGGCGCGTTGTAGACCGATTTCTCCATGAAGGCCCTGAGCCCGCGCGTGTCGGTATGGTCGATGCGACGGCGATACTTGATCTCCACCGGGATGCGTTGCTCGCCCACGGTCAGCACGAAGTCCACCTCCGGTTCGCTGCCGCGCTCCGGAAAGTAGGCCACCGCCAGATGGTTGTGCGACTTGAACAGCTGCCCGGCGACGCTTTCGGCCAGTCGGCCCGCAATGTCCGACAGATGCGGTGCAGCCTCAAGCGCAGCGGGTTCCAGCGGTACCACCTCCTGCAACCATGCGGCCCGCAACGCGTGGTCGGAAAGAATCAATTTGGGCGAGCCTTTGCGCCGTTTCAGGCGCAATTCCAAGGGTTCGATCAAGCGTACGAGCAGCGCGGCATCGAGAAACTTCAGGTAGGCCAGCACGCGTTGCCATCCGATGTTGGCATTCAGCGCGCGACGTACTTCATCCAGGTAAATGGCTTGGGAGGGGGTTTGGCCGACATAGCGGCAACTGAGGCGGAACACCTCCTCCAGCAAGGGTTCGTCGCGTCGGCGTCCGCGCTCGCCCACTCGCAAGTCGTGCTTTATGGCTCGTCGCACCACCGTATCGATCAGTTGTGCAGCGACCTCATCCCAGCTGGCGTCGGGCCGCGCATGCGCCAAGGGATAAGCTCCGCGTTCGGAGAACCGGGCAAAAGCCTCATCACGAAAAGCCCTGTGGGTTTGGCCGAAGGTCCGCAGATCTTCCCAGAACCGCTTTTCCTTCATCGGCCCCAGGCCGTTAAAGGGCAGGTAGGCCGGTAGCTGCCCGATGCCGCGCAGTTCGCCCACTTCACGCAGCAGCAGCGGCCCCATTTCGATGGTGGAGAGACGGCCGGCAAGGCTGTCGCGTCCAGCCTCGATCCGCAGCGCGGAACTCCCGGTCACCACCGCCCGGATCGGCTGCAGGTCCACCAGATGCTTGACCTGCGTTGCCCAGTCGTTGAGGTTCTGCACCTCATCGAGAAGCAGATAGATGGGCCCGCCATGGCGCTGCGCCGCGGCGTTGATCGAACATCCCAACACATGGTCGGCATACCAGGCGGCAAGGTCGAGGACTGGCGAGGAGAGACGCTGGAGAGCCGGGATGTCGTCAAACTGCACGCGGAAAATCCGCTGCGGCGCAATCCCCTGGTCCAGGAGATGGTCGATGATCTGATTGACCAGAGTGGTTTTGCCCACCTGGCGCGGTCCACGCAGCACCGTCACAGGGGCCAGCCCTCGCGTGAGACCTTTGTGTGTCGGCTCGAACGCCCAGCGGCGTATGGGCGGAATACCGAATTGGCGCTCTCCGCGCCACCACGGGTTGCTGTCTCGTAACACCCGTTCGGCGCCGGCCTCCAGCAGACCCGCAATCGTGGTTTGGGCTCGGCTCGCACTCACCGCGACACCTCCAACACGCGCAATGTCCGGTCTGGCGCAGCGCCTAGCTACGTAGGACCGACCATGGCCGGCGCAGTTCGTATTCCAGGGAATTCGGTGGGGTGGCTGATGGGACTCGAACCCACGACAACCGGAATCACAATCCGGGACTCTACCAACTGAGCTACAGCCACCACTGGACAACACTGCACGGAAGAGACTGGCCTGCCCGACAGGAGTCGAACCTGTAACCCCCGGCTTAGAAGGCCGGTGCTCTATCCGGTTGAGCTACGGGCAGTTTGCGTAACCCCAGCTGCGCCTGGTCGGGGCGAGAGGATTCGAACCTCCGACCTCCTGCTCCCAAAGCAGGCGCGATACCAGGCTACGCTACGCCCCGAGGGCCGCGATATTAGCCGTTCCGGACGCGACTGGCCAGCGCTGCGGCAAACTGGCTGGTGCTGGCGCTGCCGCCGAGGTCGCCGGTGCGCACCCGGTCCACGTTGAAGGTGTCCTTGACCGCCTGCCGTACGCGCGTAGCTTTGTCCTGCAGGCCGACGTGGTCGAGCATCATTGCAGCGGCCAGGATCAGCGCCGTAGGGTTGGCGATGCCCTTGCCGGCGATGTCCGGCGCGCTGCCATGTACCGCCTCGAAGATCGCCGCATCGGCGCCAATATTGGCGCCAGGCGCCATGCCCAAGCCGCCGACCAGGCCGGCGGTGAGGTCGGAGAGGATGTCGCCGAACAGGTTGGTGGTCACCAGTACGTCGAACTGCCACGGGTTGAGCACCAGTTTCATGGCGCAGGCGTCGACGATCACCTCTTCGAAGGCGATCTTGTCCTGGTAGCGCTGCGCGTACAGCTCGCGCGCGGTCTCCAGAAAGATGCCGGTGAGCGCCTTCATGATGTTAGCCTTGTGCACCACGGTCACTTTCTTGCGGCCGTTGGCGATGGCGTAGTCGAAGGCGTATTCAAGGATGTGGCGTGCGCCCTGGCGCGTGTTGACGCCGGTGGCCATGCCTACCGCGTGCGGGTCGTCGTCGATGGCGATGAAGTTCTCGAAGCCCATGTAGAGGCCCTCGAGATTCTCGCGGCAGATGACGAGGTCGATGTTGTCGTAGCGACCGCCCGGGATCTGGGTCAGCGCCGGGCGGATATTGGCGTAGAGCTTGAAAGCTTCGCGCAGGCGCACGTTAATCGAGCGGAAGCCGCCGCCGGAAGGCGTCTCCAGCGGCCCCTTGAGCGCCAAGCGGGTGCGGCGGATGCTGGCCAGCGTCTGCTCCGGCAAGGGGTCGCCGCTGTCCTTGAGCGCGCCCATGCCGGCCGCCTGGCGGTCCCATTCAAAGGACGCTTCGACCGCGTCGAGCACGGTCAGGGTGGCGTCCATGATCTCGGGGCCGATGCCGTCGCCGGCGATCAAGGTGGCAGGGATGGCGGTGCGGGTCATGGGGCGTCTCGTCGTCGTGGCGGAAACAGCGGCAGCACGTGGGGGCGGGGAGCCGGTAGCATGAACGCCCGAGCTGCCCGGACAGCCGCCCGACTCTGCACGCACCGTATGACCGCCTCGTTGCCGCACATCAACGCTACGTTCGACACCCTCGATCCGCATCGCAGCGGGGTCGTCGAGGCCTGCGCCGGCAGCGGCAAAACCTGGCTGCTTGTCAGCCGCATTGTGCGCCTTTTGCTGGAGGGCGGACAGGTTGAAGGCAGCGGTGCCCAGCCACGGCAGATCTTGGGAATTACGTTCACGCGCAAGGCCGCGCGCGAGATGCGCCAGCGCCTCGAGGCGTGGCTGTGGTTGCTGGCGAGCGCGCCGGATGACGAGGTCGCGGCATTCCTCGTGGAACGCGGCGTACCCGCCGGGCGGGTGCCGGCGTTGCTGCCGCGTGCCCGCCGCCTCTACGAAGCGGTCATGGCCGACCCGGTGGGGGTGCGCCTCGACACCTTCCACGCCTGGTTCCTCGAGTTGCTCGAGGCGTCGCGGCTGGAGTCACCCTACGCCGGCCGCAACCTTACCGAGGCCACCGGCGCGCTCGAGGAGGACGCCTGGCGCGCCCTGCTGGCCGAGGCTGGTGGCGGCACTGCCCCGGAGGTGGCGGCCGCGCTGCAGCGCTTGTGGGCGCGCCTGAGCCCGGGCACGGTCCGCGACCTGCTGCTGAGCCTGCTGCGCCAGCGCGCGGCGCTGTGGCGCATGGCCGGCGAGCCGCTGGAGGCCAGCTACGTTGTGGCCGCGCTCGCGGCGCACTTTCCCTGTGCCGCCGGTGCCGACCCTTTTGGCGACTGGCTGGCACGTGATGCCGCCGCCTTGGCTGCGCTGGCCGCGCGGTTTGCCGGTGCCGAGGTGGATGCCAAGGGCCCGGGCCAGCGTGCGGTGATCGAGGCGGCGCTCGGGTCACCCGACGACAGTGCATGTCGCAAGGCCCTGCGCAGAGTATTTCTCACATTGGACGGCGATATCCCGGCCAATCCCTTCCCCAAGACCCGCCGCAAGTTGTACGGACCGGCCGGTGAATCGCTGGCCGATGCCTTCATCGCCATGGGCATCGCCTGCCACGCCGCCTGCGACGCGGCGCTGCACCGCGACTGGCTCGACGCCCATGCCGACCTGCTGCCGGTGGCGGCGCGCCTGATCGCCCATTACGAGCAGGTCAAGGCGGTGGCGGGCGTGGTCGATTTCGTCGACGTGGAGTATCGCGCGGTAGAGGAGTTGCGCGACGGCGAGCGGCGCGATTACCTCATGGCGCGCCTCGATGCGCGGTATCGGCATGTGCTGCTCGACGAGTTCCAGGACACCAGCCCGATGCAGTGGCTGGCGCTCGAGGCTTGGTTCGAGTCGGCGCAGGATGCCGGCACGCCGCCAACCGTGTTCATGGTTGGCGACCCCAAGCAGTCGATCTACCGTTTCCGCGGTGCCGAGCCGCGCCTGTTCGCGGCGGCCAGCGACTGGCTGCAGACCCGTTTGCAGGCCGATGTGCGGCGCAACGACCAGACCCGCCGCAATCCGGCTGCGGTGGTGGGGTTGGTCAATGCGGTGTTCGCGGACCGCGCTGACTACGATGGTTTCAACCGGCACAGCACGGCCAATGCGCTGGACGGCGAGGTGCGGGTGCTGCCCTTGTTCGCGCCGGACGAAGATGCCTTGGCCGGCGGTGACGGCGCCCCCCGTTGGCGCGACCTTCTCACCGAGCCGCGCAGCCACGCCGAGGCCTCAAACCGCGCCCGCGAGGCGCGCGCAGTGGCGGCGGCCATCGCGCACTGGGTCGCCACCACGCGGCTGCCCACCGACGACGGCCGCGGCGAGCGCCCGGCGCAGTACCGCGACGTCGCCATCCTGTTCCGCAGCCGCACCCACCAACCCGTGTTCGAGCGCGAACTGGCCAATCTCGGCATCCCCTGTCTGAGCGAGGGTGGCGGTGGCTTGCTCGACACGCTGGAGGTCGGCGACATGGTCGCGCTGCTGCGTTGCCTGGTCGACCCGACCGCCGACTTGGACCTCGCGCACGTGCTGCGCAGCCCGGTGTTCGGCGTCGGCTCCGACGAGTTGCTGGCGCTTGCCACAGCGGCGCAGGCTGCGCGTGACGCTGCAGTTGCGGCCGCCGCCGGTGTGGCCAACCCAGTCGCAGCCACTACGGATTCGGCCAGCGGGGCTTTGGCCGCCACGGGTGTGGCCGCCGGGGTCGCGACGGCTGGCTGGTGGACGGCCCTGCAGGCCTTGGCCGACGCCGAACCGGGTGGCGCGTGGGCGGTGCGCCGTGACCGCCTCGCGGCGTGGCGCGACCTTGGCCGGCGCTTGCCGGTGCACGAC
>VEQZ01000023.1 GCA_018882975.1 Rhodocyclaceae bacterium
CCCGTCAGGCCCAGACCAGCACCTCGGCCTTGCCGCCGTTGCCGGTGTCGCCCATCCAGCGCTGCGCGCGGGGGTTCACAGGCAACGTAGCGAACGGCGCACCGGCCTCTTTCCACGACGCCATCAGCAGCGGCAAGAAGGCCAGCGTATGCGTGCCGCAATCGGCGAAGGTCGCCGGCAGGGCAGGGCGCTGCCGCACGATCAGCGAGCCGCGTCGCATGGCGTGGCCGCAGTGCGCGCCCACCGTGCCGAGCACCACCACCGTCCCGGCGATCATGCGCGAGGCGGTGTACGCACCGCTGTCGCCGGCTACCAGGATCTGGCCGCGGCGAACCTGGTCCGCCAGCCGCTCGCCGGCGTTGCCATGCACCACCAGCATGCCGCCGGACATGCCCTTCTTGTTGCCTGGCAGCGGCGCGCCGGCGCAGTCGCCGACGTTGCCTTGCACGACGATGCGGCCCTTCTTCATCTCGCAGGCGGCAAAGTCGCCGGCGTTGCCGGTCACGGTGATCTCGCCGCCCTTGAGCTGCAGGCCGAGGTGGTCGCCGGCGTCGCCCTCGACGCGGATGCTGCCACTGGTGGCGCCGGCGCCGATGCGGTGGCAGCGCGTGGTCGTGCCCTTGAACACGATCTGCGCGGCATCCGCGCCGCTGACCTCAAACACATCGCCGACGTGCGCCGTGCGCCCGCCGACCAGGATCGGCAGCGCGGCGATGTCCGCCGCACTCAGGCCGGTCAGCGCGTCAGCGGTCAGGCCGCCGCAGTCGATGTCGGCTGTTGTCGCTGCGGCCGCGCCGTTCTTTAGTGCAAAGGTCAGTGCGCTCACTTCGCACCTCCCATGATGTCGTGCAGGTGGAACTGGAACTGGCCCAATTTGCCGCCGTAGTTGCCGGCCGAGATGCGGCGGATGCCGCCAGCCGCGCCGATGTCGCAGCAGGCCTGCACACCGACCCGGGTGGCCTCGCGCACGTCGGCCTCAGTCAAGCCATCGATCACGATCTCCATCACCGACTCGATGCCGGGCGAGATCTCGCTGCGGGTGATGCCACGGATGGTCGGGCAGAAGGCGTCGTTGGTCGATGCCATCAGTGCCTTGTACTTGCTGCCCACCTTGGAGCCGGAGCGCACCACGCCCCCGGGAAAGGGCATGACGATGTTGGGGAGCTGCTTCATGGCGTCGATCGCGGCCTCGCACGCGGCCAGCGCCTGCGGCTGGCTGTCGGCCAGCACCAGGAAGTTGCCGCCGCCCACCGCGCGCACCATGCCGGTGGTCTCCTCGACCAGGAACTCGCCATCCATCACCGGGATGCGCCAGTAGCGCTTTGAGCCGATCTTCTTGCTCTGCTGGAAGCCGTCGCCGAAGAAGCGCAGGTTCTTGCCGAGGTTGATCCGGTCACCGCCGTCGATGCCACTGAATGCAGCGCTGGTAGGCGAAGTGAGCACACACTGCCCCATCCGCGTCTCGACCTGCTTGATGAGCACCGCGGACGCTGCCGCGAACAGCAGCACCGAATAGCCAGGCCGACCGTCTGGTGTCTCATCGGGACTCAGCTCGCGCTCGATGCCGGCCTCCACACCGCAGGCGATCACCGAGGTGGCGAAGCCGGTCATGGCGTTGGCGGCGTTCCAGGCCCAGCGGTGATTCTGCGCGGTGATGAGGATGCGCGTGCCGCGCATGCCAAAACCTTCTGCAAACGTGTCGTCGATCGCCGTGCCGTTGATGACCAGCTCGCGGGCGGGAGTGGTCTCGCTCATTGCTTTCTCCCGTGCGTGCAGTCGTGCACGTGCAGTTTGGAGCCGTGGCCGCACTCGCACATCTCGTCATTGGAGATCTTGAAGTTGCCCATGCGTTGGGTGCGGAAGCGGCGGAAATGCGGCTCGATGATCTTCTCGATGCTGGCGTCGTATTCCGGCTTGACTACGTGCGTGTTGCCCCACACCACCTCGACGATGCGGCCTTCGCGCGCCACCAGCGTGCCGTCCTTGAACACGTAGTCGGGCTTGGCGAACATCTTCTCGCGGTCGGCATCCTCGGTGTAGACGGTGATGTCGGCGGCCGCACCCACGCCCAGATGCCCGCGGTCACGCAGGCCAAGCGTCCTAGCCGGGCCCGCGCGGGTCATGATGGCGATCTCATAGAGTGAGTACTCACGCTCCAGCGCCCCCAGCGTCGACAGGCCGGCGGCGTCGGTGTTGATGCGCGCGAGCTGCTCGTTGCGGAAACTGCGGTCCATCAGCAGACGGATCAGATGCGGATAGCTGGTGAAGGGCGCGCCGTTGGGGTGGTCGGTGGTCAGGTAGACGCGCCACGGGTCGTCGATGAGTAGGAAGGTTTCGAGCCCGATGCACCACTGCAGCGCGTTGACGAAGTTGGTGTCGCGGTACCTGAACGGCACCACGCCGCAGCCGGCGTCGCACTCGATATCCATGATCACCGACTTGTTCGGGTCGGCGTGCGCCGCGTTGCGGTGCTGGCTCATGTTGTCGCCGGAGGCGGTGACCGTCTGGCCGAACAGGATCTGCCCGACGTCCACCGAGATGTTCTTGTGCTTGTTCACCATCTCGGCGATGTGCGCCGCGCCGCTGGAGAACTTGCGGTCGCCCTCGGTCCCGTAGCTGTGGAACTGGATGTGCGTGAAGTGCGCCGGTAGGCCGTCGAGCGCGGCGAACGAGTCCAGCGTGGTCTGCACATTGCCCGGCACGCCGAGGTTGCAGCCGTGCACGTGAAGCGGGTGCGGCACGCCGAGGTCGTGCAGCGCCTGCGCCAGCGTCTTGAGGATCTGCCGCGGCGTCACGCCATAGTGCGGCGCCTGCTCGTCGAGGTCGAGCCGGCGCTGGTTGAACTTGAAGGCCGAGATACCGCCGGGGTTGACCACCTTGAGGCCCATGGCCTGGCTGTGGGTGATGGTCCAGGCGACGTAGTCATTGATGACGCGCTGGTCGGCGCCGTCCTTCATCAGGCTCAGCAGCAGGTCGTCGCTGCCGAGCATGGCGTAGGCGCCCTTGTCGATGATCGGCGTGTCGCCCATCTCCATGTGCGCCTGGCGGGCGTTGACCGGCATCATCGCCGGCTCGAAACCGGCGGTGTAGCCCATCTCGGCGTAGCGGTAGCCGGTGGTGAAGGTGCTCGGCGCCGCGTGACCACAACCGGAACGCTCGAGGTCGCCCGGCGCGCAGAGGTCCGGCCGGTGGTCTTCCGGCAGCATGGCGCGGGCGATGTTGACCTTGCCGCCGCCGATGTGGGTGTGCAGGTCGATGGCGCCGGCCATCACTAGCTTGCCGCGCAGGTCGAATTCCTGGTCGACCTTGGTGCTCGGCTCGGGGGCGTCGATGATGCGGCCGTCGCGGACGTAGATGTCGCGTGCGACGCCGTCGACATTGTGGGCGGGGTCGATGACCTTGCCGCCGGTGAGCTTGATCAGCATGCGCGCGCCTCCGACGTTGTCACAGCTGGCCGCGCCGGCTGCAGCGCAGCACGGATGGCCGCGGTGACCTCCGCCACCGAGGGCAGGCCGACGTCGCGCAGCTTGCGCATCGGCACCGCCACCGAACTGTCGGTGCGGAACAGGTGGCCGGCGGTGTCGATGCCGGGCACGCCGACCGGGATAAAGACATCGCACTCGACCTGCATGGCCGGGTGGCCGATCACCACGGTCGGGATGGACGTCGAGGGCGGCGTCTTGCCCGGGTCGAAGCTCGATACCCACACCAGTGCGTCGGCGGCGCCGTTGGCCAGCACCACATCCGTATCGAAGGCGCGCGGGTCGTGCTGCGGCCCGCTGGCCGAGAGGCGCGTGCGCACGGTGAAGCCGGTCTGCCAGGTGCACACCTGGTGCGCGGTGTAGTCGCCGTCAGTGCCGCCGAGAGGCAATCCGTTGCAGCGCGTGTGGGCGTTGAGTTCGCGCACCAGATCGCAGGCCGACTGCACCGCCAGCTCGGCGTGGTCGAAGTCGAGGTCGGAGGTGACCCAGGCCACCACGCCGTACTTGGCTGCCTTGAGGCGATCGGCCAGACGGGCGAGGTCGGCAGTGGCGATGCCGGCGACGCTGTCACCCGCCACCGGCCGCCCGGCCACCAGCGCGCGCAGCGCTTGCGCCACCTCGGCCAGGTCCTCATTGGCGCAGGCCAGTACCTCGGCCTTGCGGCCGGCGGGCGATGTGGCCAGCGACGGGTCCTTGGGCGAACCCAGCATCACCACCTCGCGGTCCTCCGCGCGCAAGCCGAACAGCGTGTCGTCGACCCACAGGCAGCGCTCGTAGAAGCGCGGCAGGCGGCTGGCGATGTCCGTACCAAAGCAGACCAGCAGGTCGGCGCGGTTGCGCACTTCAGACAGGCTCGTCACCACCCAGCCGGAGTTCTGCAGCACGTGGAAGTTGCGGAACATCGAGTAGCTGTTCATGTGGTCGACCGTGCCGCCGGTGGCGTCGGCCAGATCCATGACGCCGCGCATGCCCGGCAGCTCGGTGCCATTGCCGCCGAACAGCGGCGCGCGCGCGCCGCGCAGCATCTCGGCTGCGGCGGCGATGGCCTGCTCAAGCGTCGCAGCTTGCCCCTTGATGCGCGGCGTGGCGCCGGCGTCGAGCGCGCGGTTGGCGGCATCGAAGCCGGCGGTGGCGCGCGGGCAGGCACCGGCGTCGATGCGGACGCGGCCGTGGTCGGTGGTGACGCTCAGGTCGTCACAAAGCAGCCCGCAGAAACTGCAGGGCACGTCGTGACGGGTCTCGCTGGGATGATGGCTCATGCGCGATGCGCCTTGTCTGGTGAGGGATGCGGATCGATGGATGAGGCGGGGGCGTGATCGAGGCATCGACCCTCGCGCAGCGTGCCTTGACGAATAACTTTAGAAAGCGTCTTGCCGTCAGTGCTTGGTCTTGCCGTCAGTGCTTGGAAGTTTACCGCCCCGTGACAGCGAATTCAGCATTGCGCCACAGCGATTCCACGGGCGCCTCGCGGCAGGCCTTCATGCATAATCGACTTTGTCTGAAAACGCTCACCCACCCACCGGCTGGTCACGGGCCCATGTCGAGTAACCCGCAGGTCCTCTCGCGCAGCAACCCCGCCATCGCTTCGGTCCGGCCTGGCCGGGGCGTTGCCGTGCGTGCGCCGGCGCGCCTGCACCTGGGTTTCCTTGACCTCGACGGCGGCCTCGGCCGGCGCTTCGGCAGCCTCGGTTTCACGCTCGAGCAGCCGGGCACTTCGGTCACCGCCAGCGCCGCCGCCGATTTGCGCGTCACCGGCGTTTCCGCTGACCGCGCGCAGCGCTACATCGTCCGCGCCGCCGAGCATCTGGGTGTGGCTGCTGCTGGGCATTTCCACATCGCCGAGACGGTGCCGGCGCACATCGGCCTCGGTTCCGGCACGCAACTCGCGCTCGCTTTGGCGCGCGCGCTGTGCTGGCTGGCCGGCCGCGACACCAGCGACGCTGAACTCGCCCGCGCCACCGGCCGCGGCCTGCGCTCCGGCATCGGCATCGCCGGTTTTGGCCAAGGCGGCTTTCTGGTCGATGGCGGCAACGCCGGCGACCGGGTGGCGCCGGTCATCGCCCGGCTCGACATCCCCGAGCACTGGAGCGTGCTGCTGCTCTACGACGAAATCGCCACCGGCCTTCACGGCGACGCGGAGATCGAGGCCTTCCGCCGCCTGCCGCCGTTCACCGCGGCGCGCGCCGAGAGGCTGTGCCGCGCCACCCTGATGCAGATGTTGCCGGCGCTGGCCGACGCCGACCTCGACGGCTTTGGCGCAGCGGTGAACCTGGTGCAGAACGAATGCGGCGACCACTTCGCGCCGGCGCAGGGCGGGCGCTTTGCCAGCCCGCGCATCAGTGCCGCGCTGGCCTGGCTCGAGGCGCAGGGGGTGGCCTGCCGCGGCCAAAGCTCGTGGGGGCCGACCGGCTTTGCGGTGCTGCCCGACGCCGTCAGCGGCTCCGCCATGGCTACCGCCCTGCGTGAGCGTTTCGGTTCGCTGGGCGTGCGCGTCGAGATCACCCGGGGCCGCAACACCGGCGCCGATATTGCGCCGCTGCCGGCCGCCAGCGCCGCGCGCGCGGCGTCGGCAGGCTGAGGCGGGAGGCAGGGGCTGCCTCCGGTTCGCCAAGGCGTGCCGCACTTGGGCCAAGCCCTGTGAGACCGCGTTCCGCAAGCTGACGGCCCCGTCAACACCCTGCAAGACCAAGACAAGACCGAGCTCACCGGAGAGAGAAGATGCCCGATTCACCCTACATCCTGCACATGTTCACCCACGCGCCGAACGTCAGCCCGTTCGACGTCAACATGGCGATCGATTCCGGCTACAACGTCGTCATCCCCTACACCCACCTCACCGTGGACCAAGTGCAGGGCATGACGCAGGACGCGATCTTCTCGCGCGGGCCGAGTGGCGTGAAACGCACCGCCATCTTCATCGGCGGCCGTGACAACGAGATCGCCAACGACATGGTCGAGGCCGCGCACCGCGCCATGGTGCCGCCGTTCGAGGTCAGCGTTTTCGCCGACCCGTCGGGCGCCTTCACCACCGCCGCGGCGATGGTCGCCTGCGTCGAGCGCGCGCTCAAGCGCGACCATGGCACCACGCTGGAGGGCAAGCGCGTCGCCGTGATCGGCGGCACCGGGCCGGTCGGCGCGGCCGCTGCCGTGCTCTCCGCGGATGCCGGCGCCGATGTGCACATCATCGGCTACGAGCCGATGACGCAGGCGCGCACCACCGCCAACCGCCTCGCCAGCAAATACGAGGTCAGCATCACCCCGGCCGAGGCCGACCTCGAGCAGATCAAGCTGCGCATGATCCGCGACGCCGACGTGGTGCTGGCCACCTCCAAGGCCGGCGTCGAGGTGCTTGGCACCGCGGGTCTGGCCACCACCCACCACCTGCTCGTTGCGGCGGACGTCAACGCCGTGCCGCCGGCCGGCATCGCCGGCGTCGACCTGATGGACGACGGCAAGCGCATCGAGTCGGCTTCGGGTCGGACAGTCGCCATCGGCGCGCTGGCCATCGGCAACGTCAAGTACCAGACCATGCAGCGCATGTTCCGCAGCATGGTCAAGGCCGAGAAGCCGGTCTATTACGACTTCCGTGCGGCATTCTCGTTTGCGCGCGCCTTTGTTGCCGAGGGCTGAGCACGCGCCTCGGCCCGCTGGCGCCCCCCACCGGCCATGCGCAACCGGCCGACAGGGTTCCGGCGGGGCATGTTGATGCCTGGTGCGCCCATGGCGGGTTTGTGCGGGTGATGCTTGGCGCGCCGACGTGGTCGCGGAGGGCTGATTAGTGGCAGGTGCGCCGCTGGTGGTGGTGGCCGCCTCTGCCCGTGCCTTGGCGGAGTGCGTCCGCCGCGCCGGGCTACCCGGGGTCGGCTTGCCGCTGCTGGCGGTGGACGCTTTTGGCGACGACGACTTGCTGGCCGCGGTGGACGGCCATGCGCATCTGGCGTTGTCCGCCCTGCGCCGGGCAGGCGCGGTATGCGCCGCAGTGGACGCCGTGTTGGCGGGCTACGCTGCGGCTGCGCCAGGCGACGCCCCGCGGGCCCCGGCTGCCGGGGGCGTCTCTGCGGATGTCTCCGGAGGTGTCGCGCCATCTGCCACGCCCGCCCGCGCCGACGTCCTGCTTGGCGGCGGCTTCGACGGCGCGCCGGCGGTGGTGAGTGCGCTCGCGGCGCGTCACCGTTTGCTCAACGCCCCGCCCGACGCGTGGGCCGCTGCCCGCGACCCCCTGCTGTTCGCCCGGCTGGGCATCGCCGCGCCGGATTCGCGGCTTGAGGCACCGGTCGACCAGCGTGGCTGGCTGCGCAAGGACGGGCGCGGCAGCGCCGGGCTATGCGTCCGGCCGGCCAATCTCGCCTCTGCCGATGACGAATTCGACCGAGGCACGGCGTACTGGCAACGCCGCATCGCCGGCACGCCGGTATCGCTGCTGTTCTGCGCGCACCGGGACGGCATTCTGCCGATCGGCATCAACCGCCAATGGTGCAGCCCGGTGCCCAGCCTGCCGTTCCGCTTTGGGGGCGTGGTGAGCGGCTTCGATCCTGGCATGGCAGTCCGTGCCAGCTTGATCGCCAGCGCCAGCCGCATCACCGCAGCCACAGGTCTGCGTGGGCTCGCCAGCCTTGACGCCATGCTCGACCGGCACGGTGGCGTCCACGCCATCGAACTCAATCCGCGCCCCACCGCCAGCGTCGAGTTGTATGACTGCGCCGCGCCGGGCGTCATGGCCTTGCACGTGGCTGCTGTGCTGGGGGCGCCTCTGCCCGGCTGGCAGGCGGCAGTTGGCAGTCGGGCGCTGGCGCTGGTGTACGCCGGTCATGCCATGCAGGCCGGGCAGCGACCGGCGGCGGCCGCCGATTGGAGGCGGGGGGCCAGTGTGTGTGCCGGCGCGCCCTTGTGCACGGTGCACGCCAGCGCGCCCGATGCCGCTGCGGCCATGCGGCGCGCACGCGCCCTGGCCGGCCGTCTGGCGCGGCAACAGCGTCCGTACCGGCAGGGCGCTGTCATCGGGCCCATGCAGGCTGCGCCCCCCGAAAGCCAAGGCTTTTTTTACAATAGTTCCAAATTTTCGTGACATTCGGAGAAAGACCATGCTGGATATGAGCCCGGGCCAATGGCCCAGCGTCAGTGCTACCGCGCAGCCGCTCGTCGAACGCCTGGTGCGCGAAGCGCGTGCCCTGCGTGTTGGCGTGAGCCGCGCTGCCAATGGCGCGACCATTGTCGATGCTGGTGTTACCGCGCCCGGTGGCGTGGAGGCCGGGCGTTTGATCGCCGAGATCTGCCTCGGCGGCCTTGGCAACGTGTCGCTCTCCTACGCGCCGTATGAGCGCTGGGCATGGCAGGTCGTGGTCAGCACCTCCAACCCGCTGCTGGCCTGTCTCGGTTCGCAGTACGCCGGCTGGAGCCTGTCGCACGGTGATGGCAAGGAGGCGTTCTTTGCCCTTGGCTCAGGCCCCGGCCGCGCGCTGGCCGGCCGTGAGGACCTGTTCAATGAACTCGGTTACAAGGACCAGCACGACCAGTGCGTGCTGGTGCTCGAGACCGACAAGGTGCCACCGCCCGAGGTCATGGACAAGGTGGCGCGCGACACTGGCGTCCCCACCGAGCATCAGACCTACATCCTTACGCCGACGCGCAGCCTGGCCGGCGCCACGCAGGTGGTGGCGCGCGTACTCGAAGTCGGTTTGCACAAGGCGCATACCCTCGGTTTCCCGCTCGACCATATCCTCGACGGCCACGGCGCTGCGCCGCTGTGCCCCTCGTCGCCGCAATTCACCGAGGCCATGGGCCGCACCAACGACGCCATCCTGCTCTGCGGCGAGGTCCATCTGGTGGTGCTCGGCCCCGACAGTGACGCACGCGATCTCGCCGAGAAGATGCCGGCCTGCACTTCACGCGATTACGGCAAGCCCTTTGCCGAAGTTTTCAAAGCCGTCAATTACGACTTCTACAAGATCGACCCGGCGCTGTTCGCCCCGGCGGTGGTTTCGGTGACGTCGTACGAGTCCGGCCGCACCTACCGCGCCGGCAAGGCCAACCCGGAACTGCTCGACCAGTCCTTTGGGGCCTGAGGCGCCACGGGTCCTCGTCGCCACCGACGACGCCGGCTGGCATGGCCGGCGCCTTGACACTGCGCTGCTGGGGCGCGGCTTTGCGCCGTTCACCGCCAGCCTGCGTGACTGCCGCATCGACTTGACGCGGCCGTCCGGCCTTGTCATTCCGGGCTTCGACACACTGCCGCATGCGGTCTTCGTGCGCGGCATCTCCGGCGGCAGCCTCGAGCAGATCACGCTGCGGCTGGACGTGCTGCACGCCCTGCAGGCGCTCGGCGTGCCGGTGTTCAACCACGGCCGGGCGATCGAGAAGAGCGTCGACAAGGCCATGACCAGCCTGTTGCTGCACCGTGCCGGCATTCCGACGCCGCCGACCTGGGCCTGCGAGTCGCGCGCGCAGGCCCAGGCGGTGGTCGATGCCGAGACCGCCACCGGGCATGGCCTGGTGGTCAAGCCACTGTTCGGCTCGCAGGGCATCGGCGTGCAGCGCGTGGCCGAGCGCCAGCTGCCGGCGCCGGAGAGTCTGCGCCACGCCTATTACCTGCAGCGCTTTATCGACACCAGCGAGGCCGGCTGGCACGACTACCGCGTCTTTGTGATTGGCCGCGAGGTGGTGGCGGCGATGATCCGCCGCGGCAGCGACTGGATTAGCAACGTGGCGCAGGGTGCGCGCTGCGAGGCGGTGGCGGCGGAAGGCGAGCTCGCCCGGCTGGCGGCGGATGCCGCGGCGGCGCTGGACATGGACTACGCCGGCGTCGACCTCATCCGCGGTGCCGATGGCCAGCTGATGGTGGTCGAGGTCAACGGTATCCCGGCCTGGCGCGGCCTGCAGTCGGTGTGCGGCTTCGATGTGGCGCAGCGGCTGGTCGACCGGTTGCTGCCAGAGGCGGCCTGATGACCGTGCCGCGCATGCCCGCCACCACGACGCCCGCCAACGCCAAGTCTGCCGGCACGGCATGTGGCATGGCAGCGGCGCGAGCGCCGGGCGAGTCCGCCTTCGGGCCTGCTTCCGCGCCGCTGCAGCGGGCGGTGCTGCGTGCCTGCCGCGCCGACGTCGAGGCCTTCAAGCCGGGCAATGTGGCGATCGGCGCCCCGGCGCACCGCATGTCGGCCGACGACTTCCTGCGCAGCGCCGTGGTCATCGCCGCGCCACTGGCCGATGCGCACATACCGCTCGGCGGGCGCATCGAGGCGGCGGTGGCCGCCACCCTCGCCGCAGTGGGCTGCAACACCAACCTCGGCATCGTCCTGCTGCTCGCGCCACTGGCTGACGCTGCGCTGTGCGCTGCCGCTGCCGGCGAACCACCCGGGGCTTGGCGCCGCCACTTGCCGATGGTGTTGACCGGAACCAGTGTGGCCGACGGCGCTGCCGTGGCACGCGCCATCGTGCGAGCGCACCCGGCCGGGCTCGGCGCTGCGCCGGAGGCCGACGTCACGGCCGCCGCCCCGGGCTTCAAGCAGGCTTTCCACCATACCTTGCTCGAGGCCATGGCGCTGGCGGCGCATCGCGACCAGATCGCGCGGCAATACGTCACCGGCTTTGCCGCCGTGCTCGACATGGCGGCCTCGCTGCAGGCGCTGCGCCAAGCCGGCGCCACGCGCGAGGACGCCGTCACGGCCATATTCCTGCGCCAACTGGCGGCCGAGTCGGACACCCACATTGCGCGCAAACACGGCCGGCAAGCGGCGCTGGCGGCGTCCCGCGAGGCCGCGGCAGCGGTCGCCGAAAGCGTCGCGCCGCCGCACTGGTCGGCAACGCACGTCCGTCGATTGACCGAACTTCATGACCGGTTCCTACAGCACGGAATCAATCCCGGCACTACCGCCGACTTGACAGTCGCCGCAGTTTTCTCCGCAGAACTGGACGCAATGCAGAACTTTTAGGACAATCACGGCCGACCAGTCCGCCGAAGACCGGCTGGCAGGCGTTCAAACCTGAGAATTTTCCCCGTAAATACTGAAGGAGTGCTGGATATGGCAAAGATCGATCGCGTGATGGTGGGCGAGTCCCTGGTGGGTGATGGCAACGAAGTCGCTCACATCGACCTGATCATCGGCCCCCGCGGCTCGGCTGCCGAGGCTGCGTTCTGCAACACCCTGACCAACAACAAGGATGGCTTCACCTCCCTCCTCGCCGTGGTCGCCCCGAACCTGATGTGCAAGCCGGCCACCGTGATGTTCAACAAGGTCACCATCAAGGGTGCCAAGCAAGCCGTCCAGATGTTCGGTCCGGCGCAGCGCGGCGTCGCCATGGCAGTGGCTGATTCGGTCGAAGACGGCACCATCCCGGCTGACGAGGCCGATGACCTGTTCATCTCGGTCGGCGTGTTCATCCACTGGATGGCCGAAGACGACAAGAAGATCCAGGACTACAACTACACCGCCACCAAGGAAGCCCTGGCCCGCGCCGTGAAGGGCGAGCCGAAGGCCAAGGACGTGGTTGCCAAGAAGGGTAGCTCGGCTCACCCGTTCGCCGCCCACTAAGCCGCACGCCGTCGCCCCCGTCGCTCGCGGCGGGGGGGCGGACGCAAGCCGATACGGTTCGCCCGAACAGAGCGGACCGCTACCGCAAGGGAGTCAACATGGGAATCCTCGACAGCATCCTCGGCGCGCTCGGTCTCAAGTCGCAGCCTGCCGCACCGGCCCCCGCGCCGGCTGCCCAGTCTGCCAGCCGTCCGGCTGCCGCCAAGTCGTCCGCCAAGATCGACAAGGTTATGGTCGGCGAGTCGCTGGTTGGTGACGGCAACGAGGTCGCGCACATCGACCTCATCATCGGCCCGCGCGGTTCGTCGGCCGAACTGGCCTTCAACAACGCGCTGACCAACAACAAGCATGGCTTTACCGCCTTGCTCGCGGTGGTTGCGCCGAACTTGATGGCCAAGCCGAACTGCATCATGTTCAACAAGGTCACCATCAAGGGTGCCAAGCAGGCAGTGCAGATGTTCGGGCCGGCCCAGCGCGGCGTCGCCATGGCGGTTGCCGACTCGGTCGAGGATGGCACCATCCCGGTCGATCAAGCCGATGACCTGTTCATCTCGGTCGGCGTGTTCATCCATTGGGATGCCGCTGACGACAAGAAGATTCAGGACTACAACTACCGCGCCACCCGTGAGTCGATCCAGCGCGCCGTTGCCGGCGAGCCCAAGGCACGCGACGTGGTGGCCCGCAAGGGCAGTGCCGCACACCCGTTCGCGGCACACTGAGGGGTGCCTCGCCCGCCGGTCCGCCGGCGGTCGATGCGCTGTCTTGCGCAGCAAGTCGCAGCCTCCCGTCAGGGAGGTTTTTTTTATTTCTTGACGCGGCGGTGCGATGCGGGAGGCTTTGGTGATCGGCGCGGGCTCCCTGCCTCGGGTTCAGGCCTTGCTGGCCGCGCTGGCGCGGCTTGCGGCGGCGCCCGCCTCCGCTTGGGTCGGCGCCAAGGCACCCTGATGCAGCGCGGTGGCGACCAATGCGCCTGCCACTCCGACAGTTTTGAGCATTCTCAGGTCGTCGCGGCCGCGGACGCCGCCCGCCGCGATCCAGCGCCGCTCCGGTGCCATCACCATGCACCGTGCCAGCCAGTCACCGACTCCGCCCGCGCCGCTGCCGACCCGCGTCAGGTCCATGGCGATGACCGTCAGTGGCCACAGGTCCGGGTGCTGGAGCACGCCGGCCGGGTCGCGCGGGCCGCTGGCGTCGGCATCGAGCGAGAGGATCCAGCTGCTGTCGGTGAGCGTGTCTTGCAGGGTGGGGAGGGCGTCGATGCTGCCGAGCGACTCGCTGCCCAGCACCGGCAGGAAACCGCGTTGCGCCGCTTCCAGCGCCGCGGCGGCACTGGCAAAGCCGGCGTCGAGCCAGAGCGGTACTGGTGCAGCGTCACGCAAGCGTCGCAGAAGCGCCCACTGCGGCGCGCCCTGCACGATGCCGTCGAGGTCGGCCAGATACGCCGCCGGTGGCGGACGCCGGTGGTTGGCACGGGCTGCGGCCGCGAGCATGGCGGCGAGCACGTCGACCGGGTCACAAGTGGCGATCAGCGGCGTGCGCAGAGGCGCGTAGGATGCGCGTTCGCCGTGTTGTGCGTGCACCACGACGCCGGCACGCAGGTCGAGGACCGGGATGATGTCCATCAAGCTTCTTCTGATCGAATCGGTGACTGCCGGCGCGCTTGACCAGCCGCTGGCGCAGGGCCTGTTGCCCGAGGCCGAACTCATGCTCGGCGCCATGGTAGCCGAGGCGCTGGCGTATCACCTTGCGTCGGCCGGCGAAACGGGGTCGCAGTCGGGGCCACAACAGGTGGGCTCGGGGTTGGGGTCGGCCGCTGCGGCCCTTGGATCCCCTCGGGCCCCGCGGCCACTTGCGCCGGGCGCGGTCACGCCGCGCGTGCTGCGGCGGGCCAGTCTGCCATCGCGCTGGCCGGACATCGAGCGGCCGGTGGCGCCCGCGGGCTGGACGGCGGCATGGCGAGACGCGCTGGCTTGGGCCGATGCCGTGTGGCTGGTGGCGCCGGAGACTGGCGGCGAACTCGAGACGCTGTCGCGCGAGGTTGAAGCCGCCGGCGTGCGCCTGCTCGGCTGTTCGGCCGAGGCGGTTGCGGTGGCGGCGTCCAAGCGGGCGACGCACGCCGCGCTGTCCGGTCGCGTGCGGCAGCCGGACGATGTCGGCGCGGCTGCCGGCTGGGTGCTCAAGCCCGACGACGGCGTCGCGGCCGAGTGGGTGCGCTGGGTCGCTGCCTTGGGCGCCGGCGTCGTCGGCGAGCTGGCTGACACCGCATCGCCCGCCATGCCGCCCGGCTGGCTCGCTCAGCCCTTTGTCCGTGGCGAGGCGCTGAGCCTGTGCGTGCTCAGCGACGGCCGCACCGCGCGCGTGCTGTCCGTCAACAGCCAGCACATCGAGTGGCGCGCCGATGGCGCCGCGCAGTACTGTGGCGGCGTGACCAATGCCATCCACGACCGTGCGCGTTTCGTCCCCTTGGCGCAGGCGGTGCAGCGCGCCATGCCCGGCCTGTGGGGCTGCTGGGGGATCGACTGCGTGCTGCCGAACGGCCTCGCACTCGCGTCCGGTCCGGCTCTGGGTCCGGGTCCGAGTCTGGGTTCCAGTCCGCCTCCGGGTCCGCGCGCAGCCCAAGTCCCACTCGGCGACTCGGCGGCGCAGGAACCGGTCCTCATCGAGGTCAATCCGCGCCTCACCACCGCCTTTGCCCACCTGCGGCAGGCCACTGGATTCGACCTGCTGGCGGCGCTGCTCGACATGGCGGAAGGCGGCGAGGTGCCCGAAGCGCCGGCTGGCCATCCGGTGGCGTTCGACCTGCCCGCCACCGGCGGGGCCGTCGCGTGAGCACCACCCGCCCTCGCTCGCGCATGCCGGTTCGCCATGGCGATATGGCCCGGGTTCGAGGCAGGGAGGCCGACATGCCTGAGTGGATCTGTGGCTGGGACATCGGCGGCGCGCACCTCAAGTGGGCGCTGCGCGACCCTTCGGGCCGCTGCTTGCAGGTGCGCCAGCGCCCCTGCCCGCTGTGGCAGGGCATCGAACGTCTGGCCGAGGCTTTTGCCCAGGCCGCGGCCGACTGGCCGGTGCCGCCCGCCACGGTGCGGCACGCCGCCACCATGACCGGCGAGCTAGTCGATGCCTTTGCCGGGAGGGCCGACGGTGTGCGCGCCATCGTTGCCTGCAGCGAATCCGTCTGGCCTGCGGCGCGCTGGCGCTGGTTCACGCTCGACGGCGTTCTGGTGGATGGTACTGCGGCGCAGCGCGACCCGCTGCGTCTGGCTTCGGCCAACTGGCTGGCCAGCGCGGCCTGCGCCGCACGTCATGCCGACGGCCTGTTCATCGACATCGGCTCCACCACCACCGACATCGTCGCGCTGGCGGGCGGGGTGGCGCGGCCCCTAGCCTTGACTGACGGCGAGCGCCTGAGCGCCGGCGAGCTGGTCTACCGCGGCATCGTGCGCACACCGCTAATGGCGGTCGCGCCCGGTATCGTCTGGCAGGACGCGCCCCGACCGCTGATGGCCGAGCACTTCGCCACCAGCGCCGACGTCTTCCGCCTCACGGGCGACCTCGACGAATCCGCCGACGCTTGGGCCCCTGCAGACAGCGGCGACAAGACGCCCAACGGCAGCGCGCGGCGTCTGGCGCGCCTGGTCGGCGAGGACCTCGAAGCGGCCAGCCTTGAGCAGTGGCGTAGCGTGGCGGCACAACTGGCGGCGGCGATGGAGGAGACCGTGACCCAAGCCGCGCAGGGTGTCCTGGCGCAGATGGCCGTCGTCGCCAAGCCGCAAGTGGTCTGCGCCGGCGCCGGCCACTGGCTGGCGGCGCGGGTGGCTGCGCGACTTGGTCTGCCGGCGGTCGATTTCGCTGCGCTGGTGGGTGCCGCCGACGTCCCCGGCGCGCGCGAGCACGCGCCGGCGCTGGCGCTCGCCGCACTGGCCGCGGCTGCGCCGGGCCGTCCGTCCTGATGCGCCGCGCCGCTTGCGGGTTGCCGCAAACGTCATGCACCCCGGCCGCTCGCGGCCCACACCAAGCGCCTGCTTCAGGCTAAGGTTAGGGCATGCGGGCATCCATCCCCTATCGCGAAGACAGCGCCGACCTGTTCGAGGCCATCGCCGACCTGCCGTGGGCGATGTTCATCGACAGCGGGCCACCGCGCGGCGGGCAGGCGCGCTACGACATCCTTGTCGCCGAGCCCTACGCCACGCTCACCACGCGCGGTGCGCTGACCGAAATCCGCCATGGCGAGGCGGTCGAACTCTCCCCGCGTGATCCTTTTGAGTTGCTACGTGAGGCGCTCGGCGAGCGCATGGCGGTGGAAGACGACATGCCGTTCCCCGGCGGGGCGGTCGGCTACTTCGCCTATGACCTCGGCCGCCGCATCGAGCGCTTGCCCAGCCGTGCCGAGGACGCCGAACGCATCCCCGAGATGGCCGTCGGCCTCTATGACTGGGCGCTCTGTGTCGACCACGAACTGCGCACCGCGACGCTGGTAGGCGCTGGCCGCGACCCGGTCACGGCGCAGCGTTGGGCCGCGCTGGTCGAACGCTTCACCACGCTGCCACCGCAGCGCGTGCGCGCGCCGTTCCGCGTGCTCTCCAAGGTCACCTCCAACCTCACGCGCGCGGCCTACGGCGAGGCCTTCCGGCGGGTGCAGGACTACATCGCCGCTGGCGACTGTTACCAGGTCAATCTGGCGCAGCGCTTCTCGGCGCGCGCACAAGGCGACGGTTGGCCGGCCTACCGTCAGTTGCGGCTGTTCAACCCGGCGCCGCAGGCGGCCTACCTCAACCTGCCCTTCGTGCAGGTCCTGTCGGCCTCGCCGGAGCGCTTTCTGCTCAGTTCCCGAGGTCGGGTCGAGACCAAGCCGATCAAGGGCACGCGTCGGCGTTCGGGGCTGCCGCAGGAGGACATGTCGCTGGCCATCAGCCTGCGCGAGAGCCTCAAGGACCGTGCCGAGAATCTGATGATCGTCGACCTGCTGCGCAACGACATCT
This sequence comes from Rhodocyclaceae bacterium, assembly GCA_018882975.1. Classification (GTDB taxonomy): domain Bacteria; phylum Pseudomonadota; class Gammaproteobacteria; order Burkholderiales; family UBA3065; genus UBA3065. The sequence continues at coordinate 16,993 of VEQZ01000023.1, forward strand.
CGCGGGTCTGTCGGGTCGGCACGGTGCGCGTGCCCAAGATCTTCGACATCGAGAGCTACGCCACGGTGCACCACATGGTCAGCACGGTGGCCGGCGAGCTGGACGAGGGCCGCGACGCCCTCGACCTGCTGCGCGCGTGCTTCCCCGGCGGGTCGATCACCGGTGCGCCCAAGTTGCGCAGCATGGAGATCATCGAGGAGCTGGAGCCGCACCGGCGCGGGCTCTATTGCGGGTCGATCGGCTATGTCGGCTTTGATGGCGGCATGGACACCAGCATCGCCATCCGCACGCTGGTCTACTCGCAGGGCGTGGTGCGCTTCTGGGCCGGCGGCGGCATCGTCGCCGACTCGCGCGAAGAGGACGAGTACCAGGAGACGCTGCACAAGGGCGCTGCGCTGCTGCGCCTGCTGGCGCAGGTCGAAGCCAGCGGTGTCAGGGCCTGATAAAGGCGGACGCGGGCAGTGTGGGCGCTCAAAGTCGGCGGCAGCATTCTCCACGCGCCCCCGGACGATCCGCTCGCGGCAGCGCGTGATGCGCTGTTCGATCGTTTAAGGGCCGAACCGGGCCGCTTCCTGCTGGTGCCGGGCGGTGGCCACCATGCCGATGCGGTGAGGGCTGCGCAGCAGGCCGAGGGTTTTGATGACGACACCGCGCACGTCCGCGCGCTCGCCGCGATGGATGTGTGTGCGCGCGAACTGGCCGACCTGCTCGGCGACACCGCGCGCGTGGTCACGCGAATCGCGGATGCACCGGCCATCGCGGCGTCGGGTGGCACCCCCGTCTGGGCACCGCACACCGACCTCGCCCACGACCACTCCCTGCCGCGCAGTTGGGCCCTGACCTCCGACAGCATCGCCGCCGTCGCTGTCCGCCGGCTCGGGCTGGCGGGCGTGTGCCTGCTCAAGTCCTGCGAGATCCCGCCGGGCGCATCGGCGCAAGCGCTGGCTGCAGCGGGCATCGTCGATAGCGAGTGGCCGCGGCAAGCTCTCGACTTGACCACGGTGGTGCTGCACCTCGCCGATTTCGCGCGCGCCGGCGTCGACGCACTGAACCCCTGGGCCTAGCGGCTGCTCAGGCAGTAATCGCCACTGGTGTAGTAGCCCGATGGGCAGCTGCCTTGTTTGGGTACCGCCGCGCGACTGTCAGTAGAGTTGGCGAGGCAGTAGTCGCCGCTGGTGTAGTAGCCCGATGGGCAACTGCCGACCTTGGGCAGCGCCGTGCGCGCCGAGTCGGTGGGTGTGCAGTACGCGCCCGAGGTGTAGTAGCCGCTCGGGCAGCTGCCGGTCTTGGGCAGCGGCGTGGCAGGGGGCGCGGCGAGACTGCTGGCGCCGAGCGTTCCCAGCAACACGACCAGAATCCTCCTTGCAACTGCCATCGCTCCAACCTCCTCAAAGAACGGTGAGGTAAGCCGGTGTCACCGGCACATACTCCATCGACCGCAGCCAAGCCCGTGCCCCACCGCTGGCACCATTGCCGTAGCCCCAGCGGGCCACAGCCAAACTGCTTGTGGCGTCTGCAGGTCTGCCTACAGTGTCGCCGATCTCGCGCAAGTCGTCATCGTGGCGGTCGATGTATTCGCGCCAGCGCTCGAGATGCGGAAGCGCCGCCAGCGTGTCGGATTTGCTGCGGTTGCAGGCGGGGTGGGCGAGCACAAAGTTGTGCATGAGGTCGCGCGGGTAGAGCGAAAAGGGCACGAAGTGGTCAACGTCCGCCTCATGCACGCGCCCGCCGCAATAGAAGCATTGGCTCTTGCAAAGTTTCCGAAGTTCCGCACCGATCTGGTCCAGCGCCTGCCGCGGCGTGTCGAACAGAAAGGCTTCGAGGTCGTCGGTCTCGCCGAGCAGACGCGCGTTCTGGCTGATGGCCTTGATCTGCCGCACCCAGCCATTGCGCGCCAACTGCTGCACCAGTGGCTGGAAGCGCCGCAGGCAGTAGGCCACACCGGGCAGCAGGCAGAGGCCGCCGACCACAGGTTCGTAGAGAAAGCGGTCGGCCTGGCCGGCGAGGTTTTGCAGATAGCGCGCCGGCTGCGCTGCCACAGTGCGCGCCACTTCGCCGATCAGTGGTCGGAAAGGCCCGCCGTCGTCGACACGCAGGGTCGCCAGACTCAGCCCCGGGTTCAGGCGCCGGAACGCCGCAATGGCCGAGACCACTGCGGCCTGCCGCCCATTGCTCTGGTGCAGGGCCAGTGTATGCTCGGCGCCGCTGTCGGCCGCTACGAGCACTTGTGGATGCGGCCGATTCAACCCGACATAGGGCACCGTTTGCTGCCAATAGAGTTCGACGAAGTTTGTCGCGATCTCGCGAAAGGTGAGCGCCAGGGGTTCGCCGTCATCGGTGCCTTTTTCCACCGCCAGGTCGGCCAGCGCGATGAGCAGGGCGAATTTGTAGGTGGCGGTGAAATCGCCCTCGCTGAAGAGCCGTTGCAGCTTGTTGAGCCACTGCAGCTGCGCCTCCGGCGAGGGCGGCGCAGCGCGGTGAGCGCTCACTTCCCGCTCCAGTAGTCGGCTTTCTCCGGGAAGATCCAGCGCACGCCGCCGCGGGGGTCGGGCTGGTCGCCGTGGTAGCGCGGGATCAGGTGAATGTGCAGATGCGGCACCGTCTGCCCGGCTGCGGCGCCATCGTTGACGCCGATGTTGTAGCCGTCGGGGTGGTGCTCGCGGTCGAGCTCCGCCTTGACTCGTCCGAGCAGGGTGAGCAGGTCCAGCAGGTCGCCGCCGGGCAGCTCGAACAGCGAGCCGATGTGCCGCCGCGGGATGAGCAGCGTGTGTCCCGGCGACACCGGGTAGCCGTCGCGGATGGCAAACGCAGTGCCGAGCCGCCCGACGACGCGGTCGTCGGCGATGTCGCAGAAGGGGCAGGGCTCGGGAGTGAACAACGGCACCACCACTGGTTGCCTAGCCGAATCTTAGACCCGATGCATGGCGTCCGGTCGGGTGGGGTGTATCATCCATCGCAATATCTATTCACAAATGTATTCAGGCCTTGCTAACCCATGTTGATGCCGTTCGCCGTCGGCTTGCACAGGGGCCCCAATCCGGGAGGCAACTCTTTGAAGGGATTGGAGTCAGTCAGCCCACGGGGTCGCGCACGCTCACTGCAATGAGCGCCGAGATCGTCCGCATCGGGGCGGCGCGATCCATTCGATATGCGCTGCGCGACCGCGCCAGAGGCCTGCCGGACATCACGGTTCACCGTGTCGACCCGGAGGGCCGGATCCGCCAGATCGGCACACTCGTGCCGGTCCGCCCCGACGGCTTCGTCATGCACGAGGCTGGCGGCAAGACCTTGCATAGCGAGGGCCTGCCATGGTGGCTCTCCGATTTGCGTCCACAAGGCTACCTGGGCCGAAGCTACGCGCAGCGCCATGGCATGCCGCTCGGCCTGCCCGACCGGCTGAGCGACTGGACCGACACGCACACCCTGCGGGCCCTGCTGGTGCATGGTCACGACATGGTCGGCGATCTCCTGCTCGGCGACCTCGCCAAGGAGGCGTTTCTGACCCAATGGCCGCCCATCCCGATTGGCGAGCGGGAAAAAGGCGACCGTTACCAGCGGCTTGCGCTGGATGCGGCGAGCGGCGACCGACCGGGCTCCTCGGCGGCGGGGGAGCAACCCAAATTCACCGCGTTCGCCGCGACCCCGGAGGGCGCGCGCCATGTCATCGTCAAGTTCAGCGAGGCCGAGGCCGGGCCGGTGAGCGAGCGCTGGCGCGACCTGCTGCTGGCCGAACACCTTGCGCTCGACACCCTGAGGGGCGCCGGCGTCCCGGCATCGGTGTCACGGGTGCTCGACCATGGCGATCAGCGCTTTCTCGAGGTGCAACGTTTCGATCGTGAGGGTGAGAGCGGCCGACGCGGCGTGATCTCTCTGGCTGCCCTCGACCACGAGTTCATCGGGGCAGCGAACGGCGCGTGGCCCGCAATCGTTCGTCGGCTCGCAGGGCTCCGGCATATCCGGCATGACGCGGCGGAAACCGCCTGTTTGCTATGGGCTTTCGGCATGCTCATCGGCAATTCCGACATGCACGGCGGCAATCTGTCGTTCCTCTCGGAACAGGGCCGCCCGTACGCCATCGCGCCTGCCTATGACATGACGCCGATGTGTTTTGCGCCTCGCAGCGGCGGTGGCCTGCTGGACACTGTCCCGGCCGTGCGCTTTGGCGAAGAAGTCAGTCATGAGACTTGGCGGCAGGCCGGGCAATTGGCACACGTGTTTCTGCAGCGTCTGGCGAACGCAAACGGCCTGTCCCAGCGGTTTGGAGCGTGCGTCTCCGCACTCGAGGCTCACCTGCGCAAGGCTGCCGTCAGTATCGCCAGGATGTCGTGAGCCATTGCAACGCTCTGCCTTCCAACTCCGCATCGGCCAAGTGCCCGATGCGGCCGCGGCGGTTGGCCATTAATCTTCGGTGCCCCAACCGGTGATGATTTGATTCGGTGATGATTGGATAGAGACACGCTTGGCCTCGGCATCGCCCTCCAGACCCAAGCCTTGCTACACTTGGACGTAACGTATTCATTAATACTTATGAACATGACATTCTCGGCTCGAGACGTGGTGCCGATCAGCGAAGCCCGCGCCCGGCTGACGGAGTTGTCGGACGAGGTGGTGGCGGGCGCAGAGAAGCTGCTCACCAAAAACGGTTCGGCTTACGTGGCCATCGTCGATGCCAAGAAGCTTGACTACTATCATGCTTTGGAAGAGGCGCATGCCAGTCTGGTGCTGCTTACCGAGGCCGAAGCGGGCTTGCGCGAGGTCCTGGCGGGCCATCGCGTCTCCAGCCAGGACTTGAGCAAAGCCCTGTCCTGAGGCATGGCTCTGCCGGTCAACGCTCGCGTCGAGGCCGCGCCGAACTTTCTCGCCAATCTGGATGCTGCGCGCCGTTTCTTTGTGGAGCAGGACGCAGAGACTGCGACAGCGCGCTTCGCCGACCTTAAGGCCGCGCTCCGCGAGATGGTCGCCGTTTTGGCGTGGTCACCGGCCAGCGGCCGGTCCGCACGGTTTCTCGCGGCGACATCCGCCCAAGCTGTGCTACGGGCGGCTGCCATTCGGCAGTTGGCAGAACAGGTCGGGTTGCCGGACCTCCGGGAGTACGTGGTCGGCCAACACATCGTGCTGTATGCGCACTCCGCGACGGATGTCGTGTTGTTGGCGCTAAAGCACCAGCGGCAACTCAGTTACGCGGCGGATGCGTCGTGAGGGTGTGTCACCTGAGGGCTCAATCGGCCGCGCCTGCCGGCTTCTGCCGAGCGCGCAGCATCGCCTCGCGAAGGATGGCGTTGAGCCGGGTCTGATAGCCCTTGCCGCCGCTCTTAAGCCAAGCCAGCACATCGGCGTCGATGCGCACCGAGGCATGCGTCTTGACCGGGCGGAAGAAGGGGTTGGGCACCGCCCGCGCCCAGAATGCATCGTCCAGCTCTGGAATGTCGCTGTAGTCGATCTCGCCGTCTGGCCGCTCGGCCAAGGCCTTGAGCGCGGCCTCGCGCCGCGCAAAAGACAAAGGGCGCCATGTGGCGCCCCTGACGCGGGACACGGCGGACTTGTCATCATCCATTGCCGGCCCGGCTTCCTTGCGGAAGTCTCGCAAGCCCCTTACGGGATCAGGGCGGATTCTCGCAGAGTTTCTTCTGCATGCCCAACTGTGGCCGCCCGCTCCGCCTCCCACCCCCGGCACGCCAACCCGACCACGATAGGGATAGGCCGCGCGCCCGAGCTGTACTGGCTCACGGCGCGACGGGTCAGGCCCAGCGCAGCCGATGCGGTGGTGAGCGACAGGCCGTTGCGCTGCATCCAGGCCTTGAAGTCGGCCACCGGCCAGGCCTTGCCGGCCTGCTCCTTGCCCATCTGGTAGAGCCGCGCCGAGGCCATGGAGAGGCCGCCGCGCCATTCCACGGCCCAGCCGTCATCAACCACTGTGGCGCTAGCGAAGAGGTCCGGGTCCACCAAGGGCGCGAAGCCGGCGATGCGCGCCATCGGCTCGGCCAGACTCACGCGGTAGTGCTTGCCGCTGGCAAGGTCGACTTCGAGTGTGTCGGGGGCGATGGCCTTGACGGCCTTGATGCGGTCGGGGGCGGTCATGCCGTTCACGCGAATCGTTGTCTTGCCGATTTTGTGCAGAGCGCCCATGTTGGAGAACAATATTCTCCTGGTCAAGGGCCGGGTGCCGGTGGATACGCCAGCCGGTTTGCTTGGAGAGGAGGCCGCCTTTTACCTGAGACGCGTTGATTCTCCACACGACCGAGTTCGCCCACATCGGCCAAATGCCGGGTGCGGATCACCGGTGAGGTGAGACCGGCGCGGTGCAACCTGCAGTGCCGCTCCCGCCGCCCCTAAACCACCAACGCTCCCACCGGCACGCCCAGCGCCGAGGCCAAGCGGCTGAGGGTCGACGTGGTGCCGGTGCGCTTGCCAGTCTCGATCTGGCTGACGAAGGGCTTGCTCAGGCCGGCGGCGCTGGCCAGTGCCTGCAGGGTCATGCCGCGGTGCTCGCGCCAAGCGCGAAGGGGCGAGGCGCCGTCGGCGATGGCAAAGGCTACCTCGGCCGGAAAGCCGATGCCGTCATCGGCGGCGATTGCGCGGTCGTAGACGGCGACGTCGATGGCCTCATCGACCAGCTCGCGCACGCGCTCCCACAACTCCGCCGGCACGACGTAGAACGCCGGCTTGCCGTCCTTCTCGATCACCCGCACGGCGTTCACTGGTAGACCCCTCCTCTGGCGCCGATGTGGAGCACGCGCACCACAAGACGCGCGCCTTCAATGTCGTAAATCACGCGCCAATCACCGACGCGCAAGCGATATCCCGGGCGGCCGTTGAGCTTCCGTACATTCCGCGCTTCCATCGGCGCCGCCGCGAGCTCTTCCACTTTGCTGCGGATCAGGTCACGCACGTTGCGCGGCATGCGAATCAAGGCACGGACCGCTTTGCGAGAGTATTCGATGGAATACAACCCGCCCTCCAATGTTAGCGGTATGCAAATATATGGACAAGACCGTCCGTTTGATGACCGGCCTCATATTTCGGCCGATCGTGCCCGCCTGGCGAGAAGCCCGCATCGGCCAAACGCCCGATACGGCTCGCATCGCGGCGGCCCGGGCCGCACATGCGGGTTAGTCTTTCGGTCGCGGTAGCCCACCACAGCCGCCGCCCGCGGTACTGGTCCCGCCGCCGCTAGCGCGGCCCCGATTCACTCCGTATACAACCCCACCGCCGCCCCCAGCGCCCGGGCCATCTCCTCGCGCAGCGCGGCGGGTTGCACCACAAAGGTGTCGTCGGCGATGGACTGCAGCCACGAGCGCAGCTGCCGGCTGTTGGGCACGGTGGAGCGGAGTCGCGTCCAGCCATTGGCCAGTGGCTCTAGCGTCTGGTCCGCAGCGATCGGGCCCTCGCGGAAATACCCTGGCAGGAAGCCCCGCGCGTGCAGCTCGAGCTGGATCGGTTGGCCGATCACGATGCCCAGGGACTCGTCGGCGTAGCGGGCGAGGTCGAAGCCGGGCAGGGTGCGTGCGGGCTCGTTCTGCAGCGTCGCGGCGACGAAGCGGTGCATGGCGTACTGGCGTGGCTCGTCGGCGTCGCTTGGCAGAGCGACCAGATAGGTGAGCTGGTCGCGCACCAGCAGGCCCTACGGGTGCAGCACCGATTCGCGTGGTTCGCCGCCATGCCCAATCAACAGGCGGGAACAAGGTTTCGTCACAGATCAGCAAAGCCGGCGCGGCTTCTTTAAGGTTATCGAAAAAGATTTACACACATGCGTGTGTAATTTTCCACAATCTGTTTGTGTAAATGCGCAGGCATCTGTATCTTTTACCGACAGCCACGCTGAGAGTGGCCTGAGGCCGGAAAGCCCGGCCTCTTTTTGCCCTGTTCTTGAGGTGCTGTGATGAAGCAATCGTTTTTCGCGCTAGCTTTCGCCGCAACGCTTACCGGTTGCGGTACCACGGCTGTCATCAAGCAAGTAGCTGATAAGGATGTTGCCCCCTTATCGACTCCTGAGAAGGCGAAGCCAATCCAGTTCCGGAAGGTCGTGGTCAAGCTTAAGCGAGGTGAACATATCGGGGCTGTCACCATGGGTCTGCTATGCGTGACGCAACCGGGCAGCGACATCACCTGGAAGGGTGGGCGAATCGCTATCGACTCGGAAGAACTCACCGAAACCTTCAAGGACGAACTCCAGAAGCAGAACTTCCCGACCGTCGGTGACCCGAATGCCCTTTTTGAGGACCCCTCGGCCTGGAAGACCGAAATCATGGTGGCCGGCCTTGTCACCGAGATGAAGTTAAACGTCTGTTACCCCATGGGCGGGTTTGGGAACCTCACCAGCGCGAAGGGTGAGGCGTACATGAAGGTCGAGTGGCAGATCTACTCGCGGCTCGACCGGTCGGTGGTTCACAGCTTCAAGACTGAGGGCTCCTTCAAGGCGAAGCAGGCTGACCCCAACGGAGGCGATAGCGCGATTTTGAATGCTTTCGCGCAGGCGACACGCAACATGTTGGCTGATGCCAAGTTCCGCGAAATAGTTGCCAAGGGTGGCCAGACCATCCGCTCGACCGAATCCGTTATCGGTGAGCGAGTTAACTTAGTTCGGGGAAAGTCCAAACCGATGACGGCCAATCGGGACGAATGGCCTAGCGC
>VEQZ01000024.1 GCA_018882975.1 Rhodocyclaceae bacterium
CCATCATCCCAGCGGTACTGCCTCTCGGCAGCACGGAGCAGTACGCAGGAATGACTCGGTCACGCGAGTCGAGGTGCGCCACCAAGGCGTGCCCGGCCTCGTGCACCGCAGTTCCCCACAGAGACTCCGGGGTTGGCGGGAGTGCCTCATCCGCCGCTGTCGTGCCGTAGGCGGCGTATTCCATGATGTCCTCCTCGCGAATCGGGCGCCGCTCGGCTCGATGCTTGCGCACCAAAGCCTGACGGAACAGGCCGCGACGTCGATGGCAGTCCAGCTGGTTCGCAAGAATGCCGCCAAGACGATCCGGATATCTTTGCACCTGTTCGTCAAACCTATGAGTGCCCGCCTCGGCCATGAAGACTCGGGCTCTGGCCTCAGAGTTGAGCGCAGGAAGCCCGACCTTGCGGTCGAATAGGCCAGCCGCCCGCAGAAACGGGTCGACCTGGTTCACGCGCTCGATTGAGGTGACGATGACGATGTTTCGCCCGCGCCAAGGGCCCATTAGCAGGTCAGCAAGAACGCGACGGAATGCATATGCGGTCGCAGCACTGAAGCGAGGGTCGCGCGCCCGCCCGAACAGGTTGCCTTCCTCGGCCAACTGTCCGCCAAGCCATTCGCCGGGCTTGAGGAAGATCATCACTGGCTCCCCAAGGCCCAAATGCCCGAGAGGGTCGTCCGAACCATCGACCTCCGCAACCTCGATGCGCATGCCCGCGCTGGCCGCAATGGCCGGCATCAACGCCTCAACCTCTGCCGTGTCATGGTGCCAAATTAGGACCGCCTGACCGACTTCTGCCCACGCGTTGAGCAACTCAACGTTCTCGGCTCCTGCGATGACATCCTGCAATTCCGCAGTCCATCGTTTAACAGCACAAGACTCGGGGAATTCACTCCAAAGGGGGCTTACGGCAAGGGGCGACGGCGAGGACAAATCCATCCGCTGACTCCAGGAAAGTTAGGAGCAGCCCACCTTACAGCACGATGGGCTCACCACGTGAGCCTTTTAATCTGGGGCAAAAAAATTTCTGGTGGAGGTTGTTTGATCAACCAACGAGCCATGAATTTTCTAAATCCCAGTAAGACACAAGCGACAAAACGTAGCCCTGGACTACGCTTCCAACTGTGGTCAGCACACGGAGCAAGGGAATGACCACACCCGTAACGCGCATCACCCAGCCCGGGACATCACCTTTCGATGTGGCAGCACACCTGCGCACACCGGAGGAGATGGCTGCCTACCTCGACGCGTGGCTCGCAGACGCGCCCGACGACGTGGCGGGCATCGCCAGGGGCGCTGGGCGATATCGCGCGGGCCAAGGGCATGACGCAGGTCGCCAAGGACGCCGGCCTCAGCCGCGAAAGCCTCTACCGCGCCCTCAGCGAAGACGGCAACCCCAGCTTCGCCACCGTGCTCAAGGTCGCCCGCGCAATCGGCCTGCGACTCCACGCCCGGCCAGCGTAGCGATTGCTGCCGCCGCGAAACTGCGCCGCCTCGCCGCAGTCCGAATCACTGCCCCCTTCCTTCCGCAGGAGCCGACACATGTTCCGCCACGCCTTTCTCCGCCGCCTCCGTCGCCTCATCGCCCCCGCTGCGCTGGCCACCCTGGCACTGGTCGCGGGTTGCAGCAGCGTCACCCCGGCCAAGTACGCGCAGCAGGGCCCCAAGTTCTCCTTCCGCGACTACTTCGATGGCACGGTCGACGCCTGGGGCATGTTCCAGAGCCGCGACGGCGAGGTCATCAAGCGCTTCAAGGTGACGCTCAAGGGCACCTGGGAAGGGCAGAACGGCACGCTCGACGAGAACTTCGTCTACGCCGACGGCAGCACCGAGCACCGCATCTGGAAGATCCGCCAGACCGGGCCGGACAACTACATCGCCACCGCCGGCGACATCGTTGGCGAGGCCAAGGGCGAAGAAGCCGGCCCGGCTATCCGCTACAACTACACCATGGCCATCCCGGTCAGCGGCACGACCTACCACTTCCAGTTCGACGACTGGATGTACCAGATCGACGACGAGGTGGTGCTCAACCGCGCCACCATGAGCAAGTTTGGCGTTCGGCTGGGCGAAGTCACGCTCAGTTTCCGCAAGCGCCGCTGACGCGTCAGAGGAAGCGCTCGAGGAACTTCCGGCTCGCCCGGTCCAGTGCCGGGATGTCGCGAATCAGGTACTGCACTCCGGCGGCATCAGCCACCAGCAGGCTCTTGCCGCCGACACGCTGCAGCGCCTCTTCGCCAGTCAACAGCAGGTCGGTGATGCCGCGGTCGGTGCGCACCGTCCAGCGGCTCGGCGTGGAGAGGCTGCTGATGTGCAAGATGGCCTCGATCACCGGTGTGAACTCGCGGCTGGTCAGCGCCGCCGTGACCCGCTCGTGGAGCCGCTCGTCCAGCGCGGCCGGGTCTTCGAGCCAGAGCAGTTCGTGACCGTCGGCATCGAGCACGCAGACCGGGCCCTCCGGCGCGCTGATCGGGAAGGCACGCGCCACCACGACGCGCTCGTGCAGCACGCCGTCGACCTCCAGGCACCACTGCCCGGCCGGGTTGCGCAGCAGATCCCAGTGCGCGTGTGCCGGCGCGTTCATGTCGCCCCCCCATCCAACGCAACGCCGCCAACCACTCCGTCCTCCAGCAGCGCCTCGGCCTGACGCGCCTGCGCCTGGTGCAGCGCGTAGTAGGCGCCGCGGCGCGCCATCAGTTCGTCGTGCGTGCCGGTCTCGACCATCTCGCCGCGGTCCAGCACCACCAGCCGGTCGGCCTTGCGCAGGGTCGACAGGCGGTGGGCGATGGCAATGGTCGTGCGTCCGCGCACCAAATTGTCGAGCGCGGCCTGGATCGCCTTCTCGGTGGTCGAATCGACCGAAGACGTCGCCTCGTCGAGGATGAGGATGCGGGGGTCGATCAGCAGCGCCCGCGCGATGCTGATGCGCTGGCGCTCGCCGCCCGACAGCGACTGCCCGCGCTCGCCCACCAGCGAGTCGTAGCCATGCGGCAAGCGCATGATGAATTCGTGTGCGTTGGCCGCACGCGCCGCCGCGACGATCTCGGCACGCGTCGCATCGGGCCGCCCGTAGGCGATGTTCTCGGCGATGGTGCCAAAGAACAGGAAGGGCTCCTGCAACACCAGACCGATATTGCGCCGGTAGTCGGCCACGGCGAGTTCGCGCACGTCGATGCCATCGACGCGCACGCTGCCTTCACTGGGGTCGTGGAAGCGGCACACCAGATTCACCAACGTGCTCTTGCCCGAGCCGCTGTGCCCGACCACGCCGATCATCTCGCCCGGCTTGATGTCGAGGTTCAGGTGGCGGATCACCTGCCGGTTGCCATAGCGGAAGCTCACGTCGTGCAACTGGATGCGGCCCTCGACCGGCGGCAGCGGCCGCGGCTCTGCTGGCTCCGGCACGTTGCTCTGGTGGTCGAGAATGTCGAAGATACGCTTGGCGCCGGCGGCCGCCTTCTGCGTGTGCGAGACGATGCGGCTCATGCTGTCGAGCCGCGTGTAGAAGCGGCCGATGTAGGCGATGAAGGCCGCCAGCGTGCCGACCGTGATCTCGTCGTTGGAGACCTGCCAGATGCCGAAGGTCCACACCACCAGCAGGCCGATCTCGGTCAGCAGCGTCACGCTCGGCGCGAACATCGACCAGACCTTGTTGACGCGGTCGTTGATCTCGAGGTTGTGGCGGTTGGCAGCGCGGAAGCGCTCCGCCTCGCGGCCCTCCTGCGCAAAGGCCTTGACCACGCGGATGCCCGGGATGGTGTCGGCCAGCACGTTGGTCACTTCACTCCAAATTCGGTCAGCACGCTCGAAGCCGCGGCGCAGGCGGTCGCGCACCGCGTGGATGAGGTAGCCGATGATCGGCAGCGGCAGCAGCGTGACCAGCGCCAGCCAGTGGTTGATGCTGAACAGCACCACCGCGGTCATGCCGATCATCAGCACGTCGGTGGCGAAATCGAGCAGGTGCAGCGACAGGAACACGTTGATGCGGTCGGTCTCGGCGCCGATGCGCGCCATCAGGTCGCCGGTGCGTTTGGCGCCAAAGTAGGACACCGACTGGTTGAGCAGGTGCTCGAAGGTAGCGGTGCGCAGGTCTGCGCCGATGCGCTCGGACACCCGCGCCAGCACGTAGGTGCGCGCCCAGCCCAAGCCCCAGCCGACCAGCGCGGCAGCCAGCAGGCCGAGCATGTAAAGGCTCACCAGTTCGCGGTCCAAGTCCTGGCCGTTCTGGTATGGAATCAGCAGCTTGTCCATCAGCGGCTTGGTCAGATACGGCGGCACCAGCGTCGCCGAGGTCGCCAGCATGGTCAGCACAAAACCCAGCAGCAGCCGCGACCTGTAGGGCCGGGCGAAGCGCCACAATCTCAGCAGCGTGAGGCTGGACGGCGGTTTCTCATCCTGGGCGCAGTCCTCGCAGAGCGCGACGCCGACCGGCACGTCCACGCCGCAACTGCGGCAATGCGCCAACGGCAGCACCTCGCCGCCGTCACGCCAGTGCTCCCACGCCTCAAGCAGCGCCTGCGCGCCCGGCTGCAGGCCGAGCCGGAATTCCCAACGCACCAGCAGCGTGTCGCCCACGCGCCAGTCGAGGCTGGACACGCCGGCATGGTCGGTGAGACTGAGCGCACCGTCGCGCAACGGCCACTGACCGACGCTGCGGATGCGCCGGTCGACCAGCGCCAGCGACAGGATGCGCGAGGTGGTGAGCACCACGGCGCCGGGCGCAAAGCGGCGCGCCGCGTCGAGGTCGGTCTCGGCGACAGCGAGCAGGGTTTCGTCGGCCTTGAGGGTGGCGGACACCGCCTTGGACCAGGCGTCGGCGTCCACTAGGGCTTGGGTCATGGAATGAGTCTTGAATGTAGGCGTGTCAACGTCTGTGACGGCGTGCGCGTTGACAGCGCAAAGATTCCGTCTCGCAACGCCCCGACCAACACGCCGCCCAGCAGCCATGGAACAGCCCGACCGCCCGACGCGCTTCGACATCCGCATTCTCGGCATGCGTCACTTGCCCGGACCCAATATGTGGACCGTCGAATACCACCCCGTCCTCGAGGCGGTGGTCGATATCGGCGCGCTGGAGGACTTCCCCTCTGACACCATCCCCGGCCTGCCCGAGCGTCTGGGAGCGTGGCTGCCCGGCTTGATCGAGCACCGCTGCAGTGTCGGTGAGCGCGGCGGCTTCCTGCAGCGGCTGCACCGGGGAACGTGGCCAGCGCACATCATGGAACACGTCTCGTTGGAACTGCAGAGCATGGCCGGCTTCGAAGGCGGCTTTGGCCGGGCGCGCGAACTCTCGCGCCGCGGCGTCTACCGGGTTGCCATCAGCGTGCAGCACGAGTCGGTCGGCCGACGCGCCATGGAAGCAGCGCGCGACCTGGTCCTCGCCGCCATCCATGACGAACCGTTCGATGTCGCCGCCGCCGTCGAGGACCTGCGCGACATGGCCGATGCGCGCTGCCTCGGCCCGAGCACCTCGCACATCGTCGCCGCCGCAAAGGCGCGCCGCATCCCCTTCATGCGCCTCAACAACGGCAATCTGGTGCAGATCGGCCACGGCGCAGCGCAACGGCGCATCTGGACTGCCGAGACCGACGGCACCAGCGCCATCGCCGAGGGCATCTCGCGCGACAAGCAGCTCACCCGGCAACTGCTCTCGGCCTGCGGCGTATCGGTGCCGCGCGGGCGGCAGGTCGACAGCGCCGCAGAGGCCTGGGAAGCCGCCGAAGATTTGGGGCTGCCGGTGGTGATCAAGCCGCTCGACGGCAACCACGGCCGTGGCGTGTTCACCAACCTCTCGACCCGGGAAGAGATCGAGGCGGCCTATGCAGTGGCTGTCCACGAAGGCAGCGGCGTGCTGGTCGAGCGCTTCATCGACGGGCTTGAGCATCGCCTGCTGGTGGTCGGTGACCGTCTCGTGGCAGCCGCGCGCGGCGACATCGCCAGCGTGACCGGCGATGGCCGGTCGAGCATCGCCCAGCTCATCGAATCACAGATCAACAGCGACCCGCGCCGCGGCAGCGGCGAGGACCAACCGCTCAATTTCATCCGGCTGGATTCCGCTGCGCGGCTCGAGATCGCCCGCCAAGGCTACGAGAGCGGTGACGCGGTGCCGGCGGCCGGCGCCGAGGTGGTGATTCAGCGCAACGGCAACGTCGCCATCGACTGCACCGCCAGCGTGCACCCTGCGGTTGCTGCGCAGGCCTGTCTGGCAGCGCGCGTCGTCGGTCTGGACATCGCTGGCATCGACATCGTGTCGGCCGACATCAGCCGGCCTTTCAGCCAGACCGGCGGCGCCATCGTCGAGGTCAACGCCGGCCCCGGCCTGCTCATGCACATCAAACCGGCCGAGGGCACGCCGCAACCGGTTGGCAGCGCCATCATCGGCCACCTTTTTCCCGAAGGCGCCAGCGGCCGCATCCCGTTGGTCGGCGTCAGCGGCAGCCACGGCACCGCGCTTACCGCGCAACTCATCGCCCGCATCCTCTCGCTGCACCCGTGGCGCACCGGGCTGGTCTGCGCCGCGCCGACCGACGCCGCCGGCATCATCACGCCGCCGCGCCGCGAGTCGGTCTTCGAACAAGGCCGCAAGGTGCTGATGAATCCGGCGGTAGAGGCCGCAGTGATCGAGACGCCGATGCGCGAACTGCTTGAGGAGGGCACCTGCTACGACATCTGCTCGGTCGGCGTGGTCACCGGCCTCGACACCGCCGAAACCTTCCCCGATCGCGAGATGGAGGCGCCGGAGCAGCTGCATACGATCCTGCGCACCCAGGTCGATGTCGTGCCCAAGTGGGGTGTCGCCGTGCTCAATGCCGAGGACGAGATCGTTGCCGGCATGGCCGAACTGAGCGAAGGCGAGGTGGTGTTTTTCTCGCGCGACGCGGCCCACCCGGTGGTCGCGGCGCACCTCGCGACCGGTGGTCGCGCCGTGGTACTGTGCGGCGGCGAACTGCAGTTGAAGCGCGGCGCAGCCAGCGAGGTCCTCTGCGACGCCGCCGACCTGCCGGGTGGCTGCCCGGACACGCCGGGTTGTCGCGCCCATCTGGCCGCGGTAGCGGCGGCTTGGGCGCTGGGCTTCGACTGCGAGCGCATCCGCGCAGCCGTGCTGCACCCCGTCACCGTCTGAACACTCTCCCCCGCATGGAAGTCTCCCGCCTCCGCGCACTGCGCGGACCGAACCTCTGGACGCGCGAAACCGCGATCGAGGCCATCGTCACCCTGACACCCGCAGAAGCCGGGCTCGACCAGATGCCGGGTCTTGAGCAGCGGTTGCGCGCGCGTCTGCCGGCGCTGGGCCAGATCAGGCCGTCACCCGATCAGACGCACGCCTCGCTCGCCCACGCGCTGGAGGCTGTCGCTTTGGCCTTGCAGACCGCTGCCGGCTGCCCGGTGAGCTTTAGCCGCACGGTGCACGCCGTGCGCGAGAACGTCTATCAGGTGGTGGTGCAGTACAGCGAGGAATCGGTCGGGCGACGTGCCTTCGAATTCGCCGAGGTTCTGCTTCAGGCAGCGCGCGACGACACACCCTTCGACCTCGACGCAGCACTCGCGGAACTCCGCGACCTCGACGAGGACATCCGCCTCGGACCCAGCACCGGCGCCATCGTGCAGGCGGCCATTGCCCGCGGCATCCCCTACCGGCGCCTGACCGAGGGCAGCCTGGTGCAGTTCGGCTGGGGCGCCAGACAAAAGCGTATCCAGGCCGCCGAGACCGGCCGCACCAGCGCCATCGCCGAGGCCATCGCGCAGGACAAGGAACTCACCAAGGACCTGCTGTACGCCGCCGGCGTGCCGGTGCCGCTCGGCCGCACGGTCGAGAGCGCCGCCGATGCCTGGGCCGCCGCGCAGGACATCGGCCTGCCGGTGGTGGTCAAGCCCAAGGACGGCAACCAGGGCAAGGGCGTTGCGGTCAACCTGAGCACGCGCGAGGCGGTCGAATCGGCCTACGCCGTGGCCGAATCGTTCCGCGATGACGTCATGGTCGAGCGCTACCTGCCCGGCAACGACTTCCGCCTGCTGGTGGTCGGCGATCGCCTGATCGCCGCGGCGCGCCGTGACCCGCCGCTGGTCACCGGCGACGGCACTCATACGGTCCGCGAACTGGTCGATGCGCTGAATCGCGACCCGCTGCGCGGCGAGGGCCACGCCACCTCGCTGACCAAAATCCGCCTTGACGAGATCGCGCTGGCCACCCTCGCCAGCGCAAGCCTGACGCCCGACAGCGTTCCGGCCAAAGGCCAGCGCGTGGTGCTGCGCAACAACGCCAACCTCAGCACCGGTGGCACCGCGACCGACGTCACCGACCACGTCCACCCCAAGGTGGCGCAGCGCGCGGTGCAGGCGGCGCAAATGGTCGGGCTCGACATCTGCGGCGTCGACGTGGTCTGCGACGGCGTGCACCGGCCGCTGGAAGAGACCGGCGGCGGCATCGTCGAGGTCAACGCTGCGCCGGGCCTGCGCATGCACCTCGCGCCCTCCTACGGCAAGCCGCGCGCGGTCGGCGAGGCCATCGTCGACCTGATGTTCCCGCCCGGCGAGGACGGCCGCATCCCGGTGGTCGCCGTGTCAGGCACCAATGGCAAGACCACCACGGTGCGCTTGATCGCGCGGATGTTCCGCGCCTCCGGGTTGCGCACCGGCATGACCACGACCGATGGCGTGTATGTGGGTGGCCTGCTGATCGACGACGGCGACTGCAGCGGCCCGAAGAGCGCGCGCAACGTGCTGCTGCACCCGGATGTCGACGCTGCCGTGTTCGAGACCGCGCGTGGCGGCATCCTGCGCGAGGGGCTCGGCTTCGACCGCTGCGACGTCGCGGTGGTGACCAATATCGGCGTCGGCGACCACCTTGGTCTCAACTACATCAACACCGTCGAAGACCTCTCGGTGGTCAAGCGCGTCATCGTGCAGAACGTCAAACCGAATGGCGTGGCGGTGCTCAACGCCGCCGACCCGCTGGTTGCGCGCATGGCTGAGGCCAGCCCGGCGCGCGTCACCCTGTTCGCCCGCGACTCGAAACTCGCCGCGCTGGCAGCGCACCGCGTCCGTGGCGAGCGTGTGGTCACGGTGGAGGGCGACGACGTGGTCTGCATCGAGCGTGAGGTGGTCGCCCGCTTCCCGCTGCGCCAGATCCCGCTCACGGTCGGCGGCGCCATCGGTTTCCAGGTCGAGAACGTGCTGGCGGCGGTCGGCGCCGGCTGGGGCCTCGGGCTCGGCTTCGACGCCATCGGCGCGACGCTGCGCGACTTCGTCGGCGACACCGGCGCCACCCCCGGGCGCTTCAACCAACTCGACTACCGCGGCGCGACCGTCATTGCCGACTACGGCCACAACCCCGACGCCATGGTGGCGTTGGCCGAGGCGGTGGACCGCATCGCCACTGGCAAGCGGGTGGTGGTGATCAGTGGCGCCGGCGACCGACGCGACGAGGATATCCGCCGCCAGACCGAAATCCTCGGCGACTACTTCGACGAGGTCATCCTCTACCAGGACGCCTGCCAGCGCGGCCGCGCGGACGGCGAGGTGATCCGGCTGTTGCAGGAAGGGCTGGTCGGCGCCACGCGCGCGCGGCACATCGAGGCCATCGACGGCGAGTTCGTCGCCATCGACCACGGCCTCGAGCGGCTTGCTCCCGGAGACCTCTGTTTGGTGCTCATCGATCAGGTGCAGGAGGCGCTGGCGCACCTCAAGGCGCGCTGCACGGTCTGAGCGACTGCGACCCGCAGTGCTGGTGGGCCGCGACCCGCTCAGACCGCTCACACTCGGTGCGTCAGCGCTGTCGCCCGTCTTACCCCGCCGTCGCGCGCCAGCCGCGATACCACTCGGCCCAGCGCGCGAGGCCCTCGGCCAGCGGCGTGGCCGGCGCAAACCCGGTCACGGCGCGCAGGCGGTCGACGTCGGCGTAAGTCGCCTCGACATCACCCGGCTGCATCGGCTGCTCGTCGATGATGGCCCGCACGCCCAGCGCGCCCTCCAGCGTGGCGACGAATTCGCGCAGCGCCACCGGCTGGTGGTTGCCGATATTGAACACGCGGTAGGGCGCCCAACTGCCACCCGGGTCGGGGTGCAGGGCGTCAAAGTGGGGGTCGGGAACTGGCACCGCCTCGAGCGCGCGCAGCACGCCACCGACGATGTCATCCACATAGGTGAAATCCCGCCGCATCTCGCCGCGGTTGAACAACGCGATGGCTCTCCCCTCGAGCATCGCCGCCGAGAACAGCCACACGGCCATGTCCGGCCGGCCCCACGGCCCGTAGACGGTAAAGAAGCGCAGTCCGGTCACCGGCAGTCCGTAGAGGTGGCTGTAGCTGTGCGCCATCAGTTCGTTGGACTTCTTGGTGGCGGCGTAGAGGCTTACCGGGTGGTCAACCGGGTCGGACTCGGCAAACGGCAGCTTGCGGTTGCCGCCGTAGACGCTGCTGCTCGAGGCGTAGACCAGGTGCCCGACATGGTGCCGGCGGCAGGCCTCGAGGAGGTTGCCAAAGCCCACCAGATTGCTCTGGATGTAGGCCTCCGGGTGGGTGATGGAATAGCGGACACCCGGCTGTGCCGCCAGATGCACCACACGCTCAGGCCGGAAGTCGCCAAAGAGTGCCTGCAGCGCAGCAGCGTCGGCGATGTCAATGCGGTGCTGCGCCACCCCTTCGCCAGCCACCCGCTCCCAGCGCGCCTGTTTAAGGCGCACGTCATAGTAGTCGTTGAGGTTGTCGAGACCAGCCACCGAGTGGCCCTGCCGCGCCAGCGCGATGGCGGTCTCGGCGCCAATAAAGCCGGCGGTGCCGGTAACGAGGATGCGCATGCTGGCGAGGATCGGCGAAGCCGAGAATGACCGAGCGCTATACTGCCACGTTGCTGCGCCCTGGCCGACGCCGCTTGACCCTGTTTCCGACAACCCAAGATCGTCGCTCCGGCATGGCCCTGCTCGCCGTGCTGATGATCGCCCTTGTGCTGCTGCGACTCATCGTTCGCGGCTCGCTGGGCATCGATCTGCATTACGACGAGGCGCAGTACGCGGTCTGGTCGTTCCTGCCGGACTGGGGCTATTACTCGAAACCGCCACTGATCGCTTGGGTGATCGGCGCAAGCCGTGCCTTTTGCGGCGACACCACGTTTTGCGTACGCCTGCCTTCGGCCATCGCCTTTGGCCTCACGCCCCTCCTGATCTTTGCGATCGGGCGCGAACTTTGGCCCTACCGACCCAGCGTAGCGTGGGTCGCGGCTGGCCTGTTCGCACTGTCGCCCCTGACCAACTTCTACGCCCTGTTCATGACCACCGATTCGCTGCTGCTGCTGTGCTGGTCGGTGGCGCTGCTGGCTCTGGTCAGGGCCTTGCGCGATGGTGGCAGCTGGTGGGCGCTGCTCGGCGTCGCCTTGGGTCTCGGCCTGCTGGCCAAGTACACCATGGGCATCTTCGCCGTGTCAGCGATGATGGCGCTCGCGCTGATGCCGCAACTACGGCCGGTTCTGCTCACGCCCGGGCCATGGATGGCGATGTTCATCGCCTGCGTAATGTTCGCGCCCAACATCTGGTGGAATGCCAGCCATGGTTTTCCGACTTGGCACCACACAGCTGAAATCTCGCAAGCCGAGCGGGCCGGCGCCGGCATTGGTGGCCTTTTCGAGTTCATCGCGGCACAACTCGTAGTGTTCGGCCCACTCGCACTGGCCGCAGCCGCCTACGGTGTCCGTCGCGGCCTGGCTCCGGAGCGGTTGCCTGTCGATATCGGGCCAGGCCCGATCCTGCGGCTGCCGCCCATGCGTCTACTGGCGTGTTTCGCCCTGCCCTTCTTCGTCATCATCTGCCTGCAGGCGGGCATGTCGCGCGCGTTCGCCAACTGGGCTGCCCCTACCTACGTCGCTGGCAGCCTGCTCGCTGCAGCGGCGCTGCTCGGTACCCGTCTCCACTGGCTGGTGGGGCTGGCGCTGGTGCTGCCGGGGCTGACGAGCGCTGTTGCGTATGGCCACGAGAGCCTTGCACGCGCGATCGGCTGGCAGATCGAACGGCCGCTCGACGGTCTGCGTGGCTGGGCTGCGCTTGGCAGCCGAGTCGAAGAATTGGCGCTGCGGGACAAGGCCACCCTGGTGGTGGACGACCGCAAACTGGCCTCCGAACTCGGCTTCTACGCCGGCGAGACAGGGCGCCGGCTGCGCGCATGGAACCCCGGCGGCAGGCTGCACGACCACTTCCAGATGACACGCAACCTGCGCGACCTCCAGACGCGCGAGGGGGCCTTCCTCATCGTCAGCCGCCGCGACATTTCGGCCGGGCTCAGCGCTGCTTTTGCCAGCATCGAGCCACTCGAGGCCTCGCTGCAGATGCCGGCTGAGGGCGAGCCGCAAGCGCTGCGTGTATGGCGTGGGCGCGACTTCCTCGGCTACCCGTAACGACGCGATGAACGGCGCGCCGCGTATTTCCGCCTTGCTCGCTGCATTGGCCCTGGCCAGCGGCGTGTTCCTGCTGGCGCCGGGCATCGACCTGGCGGCGTCGGCGTGGTTCTACCGCGAGGGCCGCTGGCTGCTCGAGGCCGTGCCGGGTATGTCCGCCTTCAACAAGGGCTTCAATACCGCCACGCACTGGTTCAGCGGCGTGCTGGCAGCGACGGTGCTCGGGCTCGTCATCCGCCAGCGGCTGGTCCCGGCGGTACCGCCCACCAACCTGCGGCGGACCGGCTATCTGCTGCTGGTCATCGCGCTGGGACCCGGTCTGCTGGTCAATGCCGGGCTCAAGGAGCACTGGGGCCGGGCACGACCGGCGCAGATCGCCGAGTTCGGCGGCAGCGCCGCCTACACCCCGGTCTGGCTGCCAACCGATGGCTGCGCCAGCAATTGCAGTTTCGTTTCCGGTCACGTCGCTTTTGCCACAGTACCGGTGGCGGGTGCGTGGATGGCCACACGTCGGCGGGCACGGCGCGCGTGGCTGGTGGGCGGCCTCGCCACCGGCGCGCTGATGGGCTTCTGCCGGGTCGGCTTGGGCCGGCATTTTCTCAGTGACGCCCTCATCGCCACCGTGCTGGTCACACTCGTCGCGGCCGTGGTGGC
Organism: Rhodocyclaceae bacterium; assembly: GCA_018882975.1. Lineage (GTDB taxonomy): Bacteria > Pseudomonadota > Gammaproteobacteria > Burkholderiales > UBA3065 > UBA3065. The sequence continues at coordinate 13,034 of VEQZ01000024.1, forward strand.
TGCACTCATGTCGCGGCTTGGCGCACCGCCCGACGGCGCATCCGGCACAATGCAGGTCGATTGAAACCGCCGAGACCCGCTCGCGAGCGGCGCCTGAACCCACCCGTTCCGCCGCTCAGGCACCCGAAGATGGCCACAGACAAAACACCAAACGCCGACCCGCCCGCGACCGCCATGCGCCCCGGCGGCACACCCGACGTCTCGGTCGTCATCCCGGTTTTCAATGAGGCGGAGAACCTCCCCGAACTGCTTGAACGCGTCCACTCCGCGCTGTCGGGCTGCGATTTTGAGCTGGTCTTGATCGACGACGGCTCAAGCGATGGCAGCCCGGCGCAGATCGAGGCGCTGGCGCGGAGCCGGCCCTGGCTGCAGCCGGTGCTGCTGATTCGAAATTACGGTCAGTCGACGGCTCTGCAGGCCGGGTTTGACGCGGCCCGCGGGCGGTTCATCGCAACCCTCGATGGCGACCTGCAGAACGACCCGGACGACATCCCCGGGCTGCTGGAGATCCTCGTCAAGCGCCCCGACATCGATCTGGTATCGGGCTGGCGCAAGGATCGGCAGGACGCGGCGGTGGCGCGCAAACTGCCCTCGCGCATCGCCAACCGCCTGATCGCGCGGGTCACCGGCATCCAGCTCAAGGACAACGGCTGCGCGCTCAAGGTCTATCGGCGCGAGGTGATCGAGCGTTTGCGCCTCTACGGCGAGCAGCACCGCTTCATCGTTGCACTTGCGGTCGAGGCCGGCGCGCGGCTCGTCGAGGTGCCGGTGCGGCACCACGCGCGGACCCGCGGCAAGAGCAAGTATGGGATCGACCGCACCGTGCGCGTGCTGCTCGATCTGCTCTGGGTGCGCTTCTCGATGCGTTTTCTGCACCGTCCGCTGCACGCCTTCGGCACCGTTGGCGCGATGCTCGGGCTGGCCGGCTTTTCGGTCTTGGCTTGGCTCAGTGTGGATAAACTTGTGTTCGGTGCCGACATCGGCCAGCGCCCGCTGCTTTTCTTTGGCCTGCTGCTGATGCTGCTGGGTGTGCAACTGGTGGCCACTGGCGTACTCGGCGAACTCTTGACCCGCATTTACCACGAGCCCCAAGGGCGTCGGCAATACATCGCGCGCCGGCCACCGTCGCCGCCGTGAGCCGTTGGCGCGGGGCACTGCAATGGGGTGCCGGGTTGGCGCTGCTTGCAATGCTCGCCTGGCAACTGGATGCGGGCGATGTGACGCGCCGCTTGCTTGCACTGCAAGCCCTTCCGTTCGGCTTGGGACTGGCTGCTGCAATCCTCGCCAACCTTTTGTCCGCGCTGCGCTGGCGACGCATCGCCGCAGACCTTGGCTGCGTGCGGCCGACGGACGGCTTTCTGGTTCGCTATGCACAAGGGGTAAGCCTCAACACTGTTCTGCCCGGGGCGACGCTCGGCGGCGACGCCTGGCGCAGCGCCTGGCTGACGGCGCCCGGCTTCCCGCTGGCGCGAGCGGCGCTGACGGTTTTGCTGGACCGCGTCACCGGGCTGTGGATGCTTGCGCTGCTGGCCCTGCTGGCGGTGCCTTGGTCCGATGGCGCCACACCGGAGGTGCTGTGCGGCGTGTTGGCCGGGGTCGTGGTGGCTCCGCTCGCGCTGTGCCTGCGGCCTGCCACGACGCTTGCCCGGCGGATCGGTCTGCCTGGCGTGTTGGCGCCACTGTGGCGGCACGCCGCGACCTCGTCTCTCGGCGTACAGGCGCTGAGCGCCCTGGCGCTGTGGTCCGCCTGCGCAGCGGTGGGCTTCACGCCGGGGCCGGCCGCCACCCTGGTGCTAGCCGGCGGGCTGTTCATTGCCGCTGCACTGCCGGCCAGCGTATTTGGTTTCGGCAGCCGTGAGGCCGCCGCCGCTTGGCTGTTCCCGCTGTTCGGCATCGACGCCGGTGCCGGCGTGGCGGCGTCGATCGCGTTCGGCCTGCTCGGCACGCTCCAGGGGGTGCTGTATCTGCCGCTCTGGTGGCGTCGCCACTAGGGATTACGACACAGCAGCACACGGGGTGCCGGCACGCCGCCTCTCAACCGGGCTTGCCAATACAAAGCGCGCACTCAAGGCCGCTCGTGGCCGGTCAACTCCCAAACGATCCAATCATCGCGCAGCAGTTCGAAGCGCCGCCCGCGCTGCCAGATCGGCCGCGTCCAGGTGCCACCGACCTCGCGCTTGACCCAGTGGCGCACCTCGGGGGCATACCACAAGGTCTCGCGGCGCTCGGTGCGCCAGCGGAACACGTCGGCGTCGAAGTAACTGCTGACGCGCTCGTAGCGAGCCGCGCGGAAGCTTCCGGCCGGCACCGTCACCGTCTCCCAACCGATAAAGCGGCTCAGCGTGGTCCAGTTCTCGGCACGCCGCTCCGGCGGCCGCTCAACCCGCGCCTGGTCATCGACGCGCACGCCAAGCGGCGCGTCAGCACGGATTAGGGGCATCGCCGGGGTGTAGCGCCGCACCCGGTCGTACACCGAGTCTTGCAGCACGTCCCACGGCCGCGAATAGCGCTCGACATGACCCTCGCGCAAGGCGCTCAGCGGCGCGCCGGCCACGCCGACCACCATCTCGATGCCGCCAGCATCTGCGCGCGTGACGGTGTGAGTGATATCGGCCACCGTTTCACCGCGAAAGCCGTTTGACTCGCGGTAGCGCCAGACCTCGCCGACCGCCGGCATGTCGAGCCTCGGAGCGTCGCCGGGCATCGGTTGCGGGCCGCTGGCGCAGGCCGCCAGCAACAGCATGACGGGTGCGAGCAAGAGCAAACGCGAGAGGACCATGGTCTGGGCAGCCTCGAAGGGGACATTGGTGTGACCCGTCGTTGTGGCGCAGGGTTCACCGCCGGGCCGGGCAGACCTCGGGCCCACCTCACCCCATGACGCGGCACTGCGCCATAGCAGGCGGAAGATCCGGTCGCTGTCACGCCAACGTCACGCGCGCCATGCAGGATGCGCCCCATGAATGCCATGGGCGACCTCCCCGAGGATGCGCCCGCTGCCGGCGAAAGCCACAGGCACCGGGCGATCTGGATCTCGGACGTTCACCTCGGCACCCCCGGGTGTCAGGCCGATTGCCTCCTCGATTTTCTGCGCCACCACGAATCCGACACGCTCTATCTGGTGGGTGACATCGTCGACGGCTGGCAGCTGCGCAAGGGCTGGTACTGGCCACAGTCGCACAACGACGTGGTGCAGAAGGTCCTGCGCAAGGCGCGCAAGGGCACCCGGGTGGTCTACGTCGCCGGCAACCACGACGAGATGGCGCGGCAGTTCCTCGGCATGCGCTTCGGCGACATCGAGATCGTCGACGAGGTGATGCATCCGCTGATGGACGGCCGCAAGCTGTGGGTGATCCACGGCGACCTGTTCGACGGCGTGCTGCAGCACGCGCGCTGGCTGGCGCTGCTCGGTGACACGCTCTACACCCTCATCCTCAAGCTCAACAAGTGGTTCAACGCCATCCGCCACCGCTTCGGCTTCTCCTACTGGTCGCTGTCGCAGTACCTCAAGCACAAGGTCAAGAAGGCAGTGAACTTCATCACCGAATTCGAGCATGCGGTGGTGGGCGAGGCGCGCCGGCGTGGCTATCAGGGCGTGGTTTGCGGACACATCCACAAGGCCGAGATCCGTGAGATCGACGGCTTGCTCTACTGCAATGACGGCGACTGGGTGGAAAGCCTCACCGCCCTGGTCGAGACCGTCGAAGGCGAACTCAAACTGGTCCATTGGCCCTGGCGCGGCGGCGAGAAAGCCGGTCAATTGCCCCGGCTCGCTGCGCCCGCGCAGCTTGTCACCCCCTGAGTTGCCGCATCCAAGACCGGCGACGCCGAACAAGACCTTGAAACCGAGCGCACCCATTTGAAAAAGATTCTCATCGTCACCGACGCATGGCTGCCGCAGGTCAACGGCGTGGTGAAGACGCTGCAGAACACCGGCGCCGAACTCGAGAAGCTCGGCCACATGGTCGGCTTTCTGACTCCGGAAGGCTTCCGCACCCTGCCCTGTCCGACCTACCCCGACATCCGCCTGTCACTCTGCACCAAGCGGGGGGTGGCGCTGCGCATCGACGCCTTCGCGCCGGACGCCTTGCACATCGCCACCGAAGGGCCGCTTGGCTGGGCCGCGCGCGGCGTGGCGTTGGACCGCGGCTGGCGCTTCACCACCGCGTATCACACGCGCTTCCCGGAATACGTGGCCAGCCGCTCGCCGATCCCGGCCGACTGGTCGTACTCGCTGCTGCGGCGCTTCCACGCGCCTTCGGCAGCCGTGATGGCGCCGACCCGAGCCATCATCCGCGACCTCGAGGCGCGCCGCTTCGCCAACGTCGTGCACTGGTCGCGCGGCGTCGACCACAGCATTTTCAGGCCCGACCCTCCAGCGCCGCGACGCGACGCCCAACCACCGGTGTTCCTCTACGCCGGGCGGGTCTCGGTGGAGAAGAACATCCAGGCCTTTCTTGACCTCGACCTGCCGGGCGAGAAATGGGTGGCTGGCGGCGGGCCAGCGCTCGAGTCGCTGCAGAAGCGCTACCGCGACGTCACTTTCTTTGGCATGAAGACGCACGCGCAGTTGGCCGAGATCTATCGTCAAGCGCGCGTCTTCGTGTTCCCCAGCCGGACCGACACCTTCGGCCTCGTGCTGGTCGAGGCAATGGCCTGCGGCCTGCCGGTGGCCGCCTTCCCGGTGGCCGGGCCCATGGACGTGGTCGGCGATGGCCGGGCCGGGGCGCTCGACCTGGACCTCGGCACAGCCTGCCGCCGGGCCCTGAACCTGCGTCCGCAGGATGCGCTCGCGCACGCTGCGCAGTTCAACTGGACGATGGCTACCCAGCAGTTCCGCCAGGCCCTGGTGGCGCTGCGCTGAAGGGCGGACGCCTATTTGATCGGGATCGGGAGGAATGCCATGGTCGCGAGGTTGACCATGCCGGTGCGAATGGTGCGATTGCCTTTGTCTTCGATGATCAGCGCCAGATTGTCCTGGGTCGCGATGAGCTTGCCGAACTCGCGCTCGAAGCTCAGGTTGGCGCCGGTGTCGGCATCCATCGAATTGCTCAGCAGAACGAGTTCGCCGCGCGGTGTGCGCGCATGGCCGATCTTCCATGCCACGGCCTCGAGGTTGCGCGCGCTGTTGTAGAGCTTCTGCGGATCAAGTTGGGTGGTGAGGAAGAACTCGCGGTGGTGGTCGTAACTGGCCATGCACATCACCAGCATGCCCTCGACCAGCGCCCTGACGCGGTCGCCGGCAAAGTCGGGTTGCCACGCCTCGGCCAGCCGCCGCGTCCACTCCGCCTCGCGCAAGGGCGCGCGCGCCCAGTCGTCGAGCGGCGCGAACAGCGCCTCCACCGCCGGCTCGGCTTCGGCAAAGCCGCCCTTGCGGAACTCGCGCGGATTGCGCTTGTAGAACTTGAGCGCCAGCGTGCGCAGGCTCTGGAGCATCGCCTGCTGGTGGGTCTCGGTGACGTCGTCGATGTCACCCTTGGCCACGCTCGCCAGCATGAAACCGCGTTTGCTGCTGGTGCCGTCCTTGTGCTTGATTGCCGGATCGGCGCAGCCAGCAAGCAAGCCGGCTGCGACGAGCGCCAGGCAGAAAACGCCGGGGCGGAGGCTTGTGCACGGCAAAACCCGGAACCCGAATCCCGTAGGCCCCCACCGGCAGCGCTCTCCGACTTGACGCGACATGGCGCGAGCATGAGCCACGCGCTCTCCCGGTGCAAGCGGGGGCCGGAACGGATCCGCGAGTGGCCCCCGAACCGCTAAACTGGCGCGCTTCGCCAGCACCGTGCACCAAAATGGACGCCGAACGCCTCAACGCCATCGCCAACCTCATCAGCGACCTCGCCAGCCGTGGCGACGAGCTGCGGAGGTATCTTTGACTACGACGCCAAGCACGAGCGCCTGGAGGAACTGGTCCGTCTGAGCGAGGCGCCCGACTTCTGGGACGACCCCAAGCGCGCCCAGGACATGGGTCGCGAACAGAAGTCGCTGGAAGGGGTGGTCGGCGCGCTCGAGCGCATCCGCGAGGGCCTGCGTGACGCGGAGGAGCTGCTCGAGATGGCGCGCGGCGAGTCCGACTGGGACACCGTCAATGCGGTGGAAACCGACGTCGGCGAGCTGCAACAGGCGGTCGAGCAGCTTGAGTTCCGCCGCATGTTCAGCAACCCGATGGATCCCAACAACTGCTTCATCGACGTGCAGTCGGGCGCCGGTGGCACCGAGGCGCAGGACTGGGCGGGCATGCTGATGCGCATGTACATGCGCTACTGCGAGCGCAAGGGCTTCGCGGTCGAGGTGCTGGAGGAGTCGGACGGTGACGTCGCCGGCATAAGCAGTTGTACGTTGAAGATCAGCGGCGACCACGCCTACGGCCACCTGCGCACCGAGACCGGCGTGCACCGCTTGGTGCGCGTCTCGCCCTTTGACAGCAACGCGCGGCGGCACACCAGCTTCTGCAGCGTGTTCATCTACCCCGAGGTCGACGACAGCATCGAGATCGAGATCAACCCCGCCGACCTGCGCATCGACACCTACCGGGCATCAGGCGCGGGTGGCCAGCACATCAACAAGACCGACTCGGCGGTGCGCATCACGCACGGGCCGTCAGGCATTGTGGTGCAGTGCCAGAACGACCGCAGCCAGCACCGCAACCGCGAGGAGGCGATGCAGATGCTGCGCGCCAAGCTCTACGAGGCGGAACTGCGCAAGCGCATGGAGGCGCAGCAGGCGCTCGAGGCTGGCAAGAGCGACATCGGCTGGGGCCACCAGATCCGCAGCTACGTGTTCGACCAGAGCCGGGTCAAAGATTTGCGCACCAATGTCGAGGTCGGCAACGTCAAGGGCGTGATGGATGGCGACCTCGACATCTTCATCCAGGCGAGCCTCAAGCAGGGGGTTTGAGCGAGGGGCTCCCGGCAGCGATGGGCTGTATTACGATGTCCTCATGCGCCTTCAGCAAGATCAGGTCGAGCAAATCCTTGCCACCACGCGTGAACTGCTGGGCGGTGACACGCGGGTTTGGCTATTCGGTTCGAGGGTTGATGATGACGCTCGTGGGGGTGACATCGATCTTCTGGTGGAGACCAGACAGCCGATCGAGCAGCCGGTGACGTGGGCCGCGCGTCTCACCGCACGACTGCAGCGTCGTCTTGGTGACCGTCGCATCGATGTCCTCGTGACCGCCGCCGGCGTTGCACCGGAGCCGATCCACCAAGTCGCCCGGGTCGAGGGCATCCTCCTCACGCCATGAGCCAAGGTCTGCGTACGCGGCTGGCTTTCCTTTTGGAGACAGTGGCGCTCGAGTCGGAACACTTGCTGGCAACCGACGGCAGACTGTTCGCGGAGCCCTTCACGGCCGAGCGTGCCGCCACGCTGACGACCGACGACGCGCTGGCCGAACGGCTCGACGCCTTCACAGCGCGCTTCGGGCGACTGCAGGATACCGCCGGCGACAAATTGCTGCCCACCCTGCTGCAACTGCTCGGCGAACCGCTTGGCAGCGCCCTTGACAACCTTGAGCGTGCGGCGCGTTTGGGCCTGCTCTCGGGGGATAGCGAGGACTGGATGGCAGCGAGGGCCTTGCGTAACCGTATGGTCCACGACTACATCCGTAACCCGGCACTGCTTTCGGAAGCAGTCAGCGCAGCGCACGCGGCGGTACCCATGCTGGTCCATTTTGCGGCCAGCTGCCGCGAATATGCGGTGGCAAGGAGGCTGACGAGCCGTTAACCGGGGTACACCCAAGCGGAGATTCAGTGCGTCATTTCGGTGAGGCACAGCAGGCGCCGGGGTCGGCAGCGGAGTGGCCAATGCTCCGCACCGGCCTCTGCCTCAACCGACTGCCCAAAACTCCACGGCGAGGCCTGGCACGCGTTGAAACTCCGCCGCATTGCTGGTCACGACCACACTGTCCTCGGCCAAGGCATGGGCAGCGATCATCAGGTCCATATTGCCGATGACCTGCCCCGCGCACTCGAGCGCGGCGCGCGTCTCGGCATATCGATGCGAGGCCTCGAGCGGCCAAGGACGGAGTTCAAAGCCGGCCAGCCATTGCTCCACCGCAGCGACCAACCGCGGCGCGGCCAGTTTGGTAGCACCAAAGCGCAACTCGGCGGCGACGATGGCCGAGAGCCATACTTCACCCGGTTTGAGGCTGGCAAAGCGGGCCAGCATGTCTGGAGGGTGCCGCCGCAGGATGTAACTGCAGATGTTGGTGTCGAGGGTGCGCTGCACGGCGTCTCAGGACCAGTCGCGCTGCTGCGGCGGTGCGTCCCGCCGCTCGAGCAGAAAATCGTCCGGCAGCGGCTCGGTACTGGCATAGAAGTGTTGCAACCAGGCGCCCATGTCACTGGCTGGAGCGGTACGTGGTTGTACCCACAGCGCGCTACCGATCTGCTCGATCTGGACCTCGCTGGCAGACAGGCGCAGGCGCGCAGGCAGGCGAATGGCCTGGCTGCGCCCACTCATGAAAAGTTTGACGATGGTGCTCATGGCGACCTCAAAAAAGTGTGATAACACTCTGTGATAGTACAATGCCCACGACCTGACGAAGCATCCAAGACGAATGTGGAAGTCGGCAACGTCAAGGGCGTGATGGATGGCGACCTCGACATCTTCATCCAGGCGAGCCTCAATCAGGGGTTTGAGCGGGCCGCGGGTTAGCGAGGTCTGCCTATTCGAAAGGCAGGGATCCCGAGAACGGATCGACCACCGTCACGCCACGCCACGTCAGGCCGGCGTGCAGGTCTTCGCTCACAAGCCAGCGGCAGCGATTCTCGGCGGCCACCGAGAGGATCAGCGCATCCCAAAAGGACACGTGCTCACGCGCCCGCAGGTCCAGTGCCGACTGGAAGGCGGGCCAAGTGGAGTCGGCCACGCAGAAGCTGTCGGCCCAGCCGAGGACGGCGTCGCGCGCGTCGCTGACGCTGCGGGCCGCCTTGCGCACCAGCACGGTCGCCAGTTCGCCCAAGGTCTGAGCAGGGAGCACCACAGCGGAAGGGTCGATCGATGCGACCAATTCCACAGCTCGCGTCACCCTCGCCGCGTCACCCAAGCCTTCGGCGTAGGCAAGCACGTTGGTATCGAAGGCGACCCTCACGGCTCATCCCGGTAGAGGTCTTCCCGCACCCAATCCCGCGCGCCCGCGGGCTGCTGCTGCCGCAAGCGCTGCAAGAGTGCGTCGCGCGCGGTCGCGCGGCCACGCGTCGTCACGAACTCTGGACTCACCATCACCGCCACGGGTTTGCCGCGCGAAACGATGGTGACGGGTTCGCCCGCGGCGACCTCCCGCAGCAACCTGGAGAAGTGGCGATTGGCATCGGCAGCGGAGACCGTGGACATGGACATGGCAATAAGTAGTGAGGAGCACTACTTTATAGGAGGGGGCGAGTGAGTCAAGTCTCAACGCACGACGCGTCAAAGGGAATCCGTCATGTAGTCGATGACCCACACATGCCCTTGGCCACCGATGTGGCGATGTGCGGGCTGGCCGGGTTGACGACCACGGTCTGCCGCCCCGGCAGCACCACGAGGTCGAGGTCCTCCATGGGGATGGCACCGAGCAGCGGCTCGTCACCGAGCACCATGGCGCCAGTGAAACAACGACGGTTGCCAAAGCGCACCTCGACCGGGCCACAGTAGGGCACATCGATACGGCGACCGTCCGCCAACGTGACCTCGCGCAATTCGAGTTGTGCGAGGCCGAGGGCCGCAGCGATGTCAGGCGGCAGGCAGAGATGCACCGCACCGGTGTCGACCAAGGCGCGCACGTCCATGGCCAATTCCGGTTGGCGGGCATTGAACAGGCCGACGGTGGTGCGAACCAGACCCATGGCTCCTCCTCTGGCGCACAGGTTAACGCGGGGGACGCGGGGCGTCATCGGGCAGATGACCGACCGCCACCTGCCAGACCTTCGGTCGTAAGCCGCAGTGCTGGTCAGCTAAAGGCAACGGTCGTTCAACGATTCCCTACAGACGGCCTTGGATGAGCCGCTCAAGCCCGGCTGGTAGACATCGTGGGCGATCTCAGCCGAGACTACGAGGCCGCGCACCACCTGCTGGCGGAGGCCACCGGTGCGCAGGCGCTCCGGTTCCTGATGGCGCAGCACGGCCTGAAGCAGAGCGATCTTCCCGAGATCTGCAGCCAAGGCGTCGTATCTGACGTCCTCGCGGGCAAGCGAGCCCTAGACATCCGTCAGGTGCGGGCACTGAGCGAACGGTTCGGGGTTTCGCCGGCGACGTTCGTGTGAGGCGTGCCGAGCGAGTGACGGCACGCATTCCGCCGGGTCAGGCATGGGCGGGGTGTTTCAGCGGCGGATCAGCCGCATGCCTATTGCCAGCAGGATTCCACTGCCTCAAGAACATAACCGCGCAACGTCAAACTGCAACAAATCTGTCTCAAAATCTTCGCATTGAGTCGCAGCCGAGCGCCAGATGTTCAACCAGCAACCGCCAGACCTGATCAGCCACCCCGAGATTATCGTCATTACAGCGATCTTCCTCGGGCTCATGCTGACCGTTCCGCCGCTTATGGAACTTAGGTCGCGGAGCAGGGGGTTGCAACGCTTCAATCGGTGGCTGGAGGCGGGGCCTGAAGTGCCTGAAGCGGCCGCTGCTGTTTGTTGCACGCTTTGCGGCTCCAAGCGACTGGTAACGGACACCGTGGCCACTTTTCCACGCAAGTTGCGGCCCCGTCCCATCCAGTGCACCTCCGAGGGCAAGATCCGATTTATTCAGGTCCGCTGCGGCTTATGTGGCACCACGGTGGTTCGCCGGCGCGAAGAAACCTGATGCGCCTATTTTGAGGACCGACCGTTGTTGAGACTGTTTGTTGGCTTCGATCCGCGCGAAGCGGTGGCTTACCACACGTTTTGTCAGAGCATCATTAGCACGGCGAGCGTGCCTGTGAGCTTCACGCCGCTGGCGCTAGGCATGCTCAATGACTACCTGGAGACGCACACCGACCGTAGCAACGATTTCGTCTACTCGCGCTTTTTGGTCCCACATCTGTGTGGCTTCAGCGGCTGGGCGATCTTCGCCGATGGCGACATGATCTGCCAACGCGACATCGCCGAGCTTTGGGCCCTGCGGGACGAAAGCTGCGCAGTCATGGTCGCGAAGCACGACTATCAGACAAAGTTCGGCAAGAAGTATCTCGGCAACAGCAACGAGAGCTACCCGCGCAAAAATTGGTCGAGCGTGGTCCTGTTCAATTGCTCCCACCCCGACAACCGAATCCTCACGCCTGATTTCGTAGCACAGCAGTCAGGCGCGTTTCTGCATCGATTCTCGTGGCTAAAGGATGAGCGCATTGGCGAGATTCCCTTGGAGTGGAATTGGCTAGTTCGGGAATATCAGGAACGCACAGATGTCGCTTTGCTGCACTACACCATCGGCACGCCCTGCTTCGGGGAGTACCGGGATGACAAAGCATCAGTACGCTGGATCAAATCCTTTAGGGCCGCGTCCAGCGGATTGGACGAGGCTTTAAGTCCTAATTTTCCAGATCGGTAGGCAGCACCCTTGAATCATTTTGTATTTTTTCATGTCGGACCGGATCTGTCCGAACCGTCCGCGCTGGTTGCAAGCATCCGCCATTTCATGCCGCATGCGAGGATTACGCAGTGCTCTGACTCTTTGACGCCAGCGGTCGAGTTTGTCGATGAAGTGGTACGAGTCGGGGTGAATCCCGACTTCTTAATGCTCGGCCGAACGGCGGGCTTTGCTAAAGTACAACTCCAGGCGCTAGCAGTCTTTCTCGATACGGACATGCTGCTTCTAGCTCCGCTAGAAGTGCCTATACACGCTCGCACATTGCTCTGTCGGCGGAGTTTTGACCGGGACCGTTATTTCAATGCTTATTTCCGGGGTATGGATTTTTCGGAGTATGCCGGCAAGACACTTGACGAGGTGTATCCGATACTGGCTTGCTTCACGGCAACAAGCGATCCCAAATTCTGGGCGCAATGTCATGCAAGGAACCTGCGATTACCCGGCAAATTCCACCGCTGGTATGGGGATCAGGAAGTCCTGCGGGAAGAGTGGCGCACGGCGCGCCCCGGAGATATTGCTGTCGTCGATGAGCGCGAGTTCGCATGCTTACCAGAAAAAAACGAAGGCCAAGCTCGGATACTCCATTTCAAGGGCTCTGAGCGCAAGTCTCGGATTCAGGAATCGCTGGCTGCGCTGCTGAACACCGGACGGAGGTCGCCGCCTGAGCCCATCCCAGACCCCCTTGAGCGCGCAAAAACACTGTTCCTTCAGGCTTCCGAGTCGCTACAGCGTGGAGAATCCGAGGCCGCGGCCGCAGACTTTGAACGTGCGCTTAAACTCGCCCCGGGGCATCTCGGCATCATGGTCGCGCTCGGCGCCGCCTACGTGTCGCTGGAGCGCTTCGATGACGCGCGGCGGCAATGTGACGCTGTCCTTGAGCAGGGCTTGGG
>VEQZ01000025.1 GCA_018882975.1 Rhodocyclaceae bacterium
GCCATGCGCCACGTCGGCCCAAGCAAGCGCATCAAGCCCGAGGAAAGCCTCGACCTTGCCCGCCACTGCCGGCAGCACCGGCTTCAGATACAGGGTCAGGATGCGGAAGCACTCCAGCGCCACCGAGCACACGCGGTGCAGGTCGGCCTCGCGGCCCTCGAGCTTGGCCAGCTCCCAAGGTTTTTCGGCGTCGACAAAAACATTCACCGCATCGGCTAGCTCCATGACGCGGCGCATGGCCTTCCCGAACTCGCGCGCTTCATAAAACGCAGCAAGCTCGTCCGACGCGGCCCGCAGTTGCGCCACCAGCGGGTGGGCCAGCGCCGCGCTGTCGATGCGGCCCTCGAAGCGCTTGGCGAGAAAGCCGGCGCAGCGGCTGGCGATGTTGACGTACTTGCCGACCAAGTCGCTGTTGACGCGGGCGACGAAGTCCTCGAGCTTGAGGTCGATGTCCTCAAGGCTGGCGTTGAGTTTGGCGGCGAAGTAGTAGCGCAGCCACTCCGGATCGAGGCCTTGGGCGAGGTAGCTCGCGGCGGTGATGAAGGTTCCGCGTGACTTGCTCATCTTCTCGCCATCGACCGTCAGAAAGCCGTGGGCGAAAACGTTGGTCGGCGTGCGGTAGCCAGCGAAATGCAGCATGGCCGGCCAGAACAGCGTGTGGAAGTAGAGGATGTCCTTGCCGATGAAGTGGTACTGCTCGGTGGCGCTGTCGGGCCGCGTCCAATCGGCAAGGTCCATGCCCTCGCGCGCGCAGAGTTGCTGGAAGCTGGCGTAGTAGCCGACCGGCGCGTCGAGCCAGACGTAGAAGTACTTGCCCGGCGCGTCGGGGATCTCGAAGCCGAAGTAGGGCGCGTCGCGCGAGATGTCCCAGTCGCCGAGCTTGGATTCGCCGCCTTCCTCTGCGCCGGCCTCGCCGACCCACTCGCGCATCTTGTTGCGCGCCTCCGGCTGCAGGCGGTCAGGGTGCTGCGTCCACTCGCGCAGGAAGGCCTCGCAGCGCGGGTCGGACAATTTGAAGAAGTGGTGCTCGGACGACTTGCGGACGGGTACAGAGCCGCTAACCGCCGAATACGGGTTCTTGAGCTCGGTCGGGCTGTAGGTGGCCCCGCACTTCTCGCAGCTGTCGCCGTACTGGTCGGCGGCGCCGCACTTGGGGCATTCGCCCTTCACAAACCGGTCCGGCAGAAACATCTCCTTGACCGGGTCGTAGAACTGCTCGACCGGGCGCAACTCGATCAGGCCGGCGGCCTTGAGATTGCGGTAGATGCCCTGCGCCAGTTCGCGGTTCTCGTCGCAGTCGGTGCTGCCAAAGTGGTCGAAGCTGACCCTAAAGCCGTCGAAGTCGGCCTTGTGTTCGTGCCAGACGCGGTCGATCAGTTGCTTGGGCGTGATGCCCTCGGCCTCGGCGCGCAGCATGATCGGCGTGCCATGGGTGTCGTCGGCGCCGGCATACCAGACTTCGTGGCCGCGCATGCGCTGAAAGCGCACCCAGATGTCGGTCTGGATGTACTCCACCAAGTGGCCGATGTGGATCTGGCCATTGGCGTAGGGCAGCGCGGAGGTGACGAGCAGGCGGCGGGTCATGGGGACGGTGGGTGCGAGAGGCTTGTGAGTGCGTAGGACTTGTCGGTACGTGGCGCAGCGGGCGCTGCGGCAAGATCTTGCGGCGCCGGGCGATCAAGGTAACGCGTCCAAGCGAATGGCGGATGTTACCGGAACCGACTGCCCGCGCTTCCCATCTGAGACAATCGCGCGCTCGCCGAAATTGCGCACCCGGTGTGCAGATTTTGGCCCCACCAACCTCGAACTCGCAGTCCGCCGGATCTTGAGGTCCGGACCTCTCAGTCCAAATTTTTTTGCGGAGCACCGCCGTGGCAGACCTGACCGACGTTCTCAACGCCTGCAAGGCCCTCATCGACCCCAATACCGGCAAGGACTTCGTTGCGCAAAAGTCCATTCGCAACGTTAAGGTGGACGGCGACAAGGTCTCGCTCGAACTGGTCCTCGGCTACCCGGCGCAGAGCCAGCACGACGCCTTCCGCGAGCAGATCATCGGCGCGGTGCGTGCGCTGCCGGGTGTCGGCAATGTCAGCGTGATGGTGAGCACCGACATCGTGGCGCATGGCGTGCAACGCGGCGTCAAACTCATCCCGGGCGTCAAGAACATCGTCGCCGTCGCGTCGGGCAAGGGTGGTGTCGGCAAGAGCACCACCGCGGTGAATCTGGCGCTGGCGCTGGCCGCCGAGGGCGCCCGCGTCGGCATGCTCGACGCCGACATCTACGGCCCCTCGCAGCCGACCATGCTCGGCATCACCGGCAAGCCGGAGAGCCACGACGGCCAGATGCTCGAGCCGATGTGGCACTACGGCGTGCAGGCCATGAGCGTGGGCTTCCTCATCGACCCGGACACGCCGATGGTCTGGCGCGGGCCGATGGTCACCTCGGCGCTGGACCAGCTGCTCAATCAGACGCGCTGGCAGGAGCTGGATTACCTGGTGGTCGATCTGCCGCCGGGCACCGGCGACATCCAACTGACCCTGGCGCAGAAGGTACCGGTCACCGGCGCGGTGATCGTCACCACGCCGCAGGACATCGCCCTGCTCGACGCGCGCAAGGGTCTGAAGATGTTTGAGAAGGTGGGCATCCCCATCCTCGGCATCGTCGAGAACATGAGCATCCACATCTGCAGCAACTGCGGCCACCAGGAACATATCTTTGGCGAAGGCGGTGGCGCGAAGATGTGCGCCGACTACGGCACCGAGATGCTTGGCAGTCTGCCGCTCGACATCAAGATCCGCGAACAGGCCGACAGCGGCGCGCCCACGGTGGTGGCCGACCCGCAGGGGCCGATCAGCGCCATCTACAAGGCCATCGCGCGCAAGGTCGCCATCAAGGTGGCGGAAAAGGCCGCCGACATGTCGGCCAAGTTCCCGAAGATCGTGGTGCAGAACACCTGATCGAATCGGGCAAGCGTCAAGGCGGGCGGAGGGTCTCTCGCCCGCCGGTTTGCCCAAAGCTCGTTCAGTTGGGCGATGCGCCGGCCGCCCCCACCGGCGTAGGCTCTGATTTCGTTGGCGTGAGCGGCTCACAAGCCCGCGATTGTTTATACTCCGTTGAAACAAGGTTTCAACTCATCCATTTCAATTCACGTGTGGGGCGTGTCGTGGCCGAAGCCATTCTTGCAATCAAGCAGTGGGGTAACAACCTTGGCGTCCGACTGCCGCAGGCCGTTGCGCGCGAGGCCGACCTGCACGCCGACCAGCGTGTGCGCCTGACCGTCGAGGCCGGCCGGGTGGTCATCGAACCGCTCGACGAGGCGCCATTGACACTGGAACAGCGCTTGGCGCGCTTCGACCCGCAGCGCCACGGCGGTGAAGCGATGGCCCCGCAGTCGTCGCTCGGGGCTGAGCGTTTGTGAAGCCCCCTGCCGCTTGGGTCCCGCAGCGGCAGGACATCATCTGGATCGATTGCAACCCGCAGGCCGGCCGTGAGATGCGCGATGTTCACCCTTTTCTGGTGCTTTCTCCGGGGAACTTCAACGAGCGCACCTCCCTGGTGATCGGCCTGCCGATGAGTACCGCGACCTACAACGCCGACAATCCGTTTGCGGTCGTCGCGGGTCTCGCCGGCGGTCGCAACTCGGGCAAAACCAGTTACGTGCTTTGCCATCAGCCCAAATCCTTTGACTGGGGGGTGCGCGAGGCGTCACCTCACCCGATGAAACGGCTCAGTGACGTGGCTTTCGCAGAAGTTTGCCGGGTGGTGAACCAGATCATCGCCGTGGGGTGAGGGTGGGCTCCGTGGCATCGGCCATCTGCCCGATGCGCGCGCGGACACAACCGGGTAGGGTCGGGTTTATGCGCGCGCCGCCCGGAACCCTGCCGAGAGAGAACGGCATCGGCTCATGTGAGCTAACATGGAGTCCCAAATGAGCCTTTTGGCTGTCGCCACCATGCCTGCCGTCGCCCGGCCTCTCAGCACCTACCAGCAGCTATACCGGTCCCCTCCGACCGAGCGCATCCGCATGGTCCGCGAGGGTCTGGCGGCAGACGCCATCGTCCACACCTCCGGCGACATGGGCATCACGCGCGAGCGTCTGCTGCGCTTGCTGCGTTTCCCGGCGGCGACGGTCAAGCGCAAGCTTGCCAGCGGGGCAGTGCTGCCGCAGGACCTCTCCGAGCGCGTTCTCGGGCTGCAGAAGCTCATCGGCCAGGTCGAGGTGATGGTCGAGGAATCCGGTGACCCTGCAGGTTTTGATGGGCCGCGCTGGCTCGCGCACTGGCTGGACCAGCCGGCGCCTGCCTTGGGCGGCGCGCGTCCGGCGGACTTCATGGACACGGCCGAGGGTCAGGAGATGGTGGCTAGCCTGTTGGCGAAGATCCAGTCGGGCGCTTACGCCTGATGCAGGTTTGGCGCATCGCCGTCGATGCCCCAACATTCGCCGCAGACGACCTTTCCGGCGCCGGCGCCAAACTCACCGGTGGCCGCTGGAACCGCGTGGGCAGCCCTGTGGTTTACGCGTCCGCGTCGATCGCGCTCGCGTGTCTGGAGACGATGGTGCACCTCGGACCTGCCGGTATTCCGCTGCGGCGCCATCTGATTCGCATAGATATCCCGGACGAAATCTGGTCCCGGCGGCGGGCTGTCGCGCCTACCGATGCACGGACCGGGTGGGAGGCCCTGCCGGCGGGCGAGGCGAGCCGTGCCTTTGGCGAGGCCTGGCTCGCCGCTTGCGAGACGGCCCTGCTGGCGGTACCGTCCATCGTCGTGCCGGAGGAGTGCAACGTGCTCGTCAACCCCTTGCATCCGGACGCCAAGCGCTTGGTACCGGTGCGTGTGCGGCCATGGCGTTACGACACGCGGCTCAGCCACGCGGCCTGATCGACTCGTGACAGCCGGCAGTTGGGTCAACCCAAGTCCGGCAGACTCCGCTGCTGCGCATCCAGCACCTCGGCGATGATCTTCTCGGCCACCGCGTCTTCCTTGCCGCCGGCCTGCCGGTGCTCCATGTACCAGGTGATGATGAAGCCGCCGACGGCGTTGTCGAGCGTCATCTCATCCAGGTCGAGGTTGTTGGCCTCGAGCACCTTGAGCAGCACCGCGTCGTCGTAGCGGATGTGCTTGCGTTCCGGGTCGCGGCGCAGGTTCAGGTTCTCGAACTTGACGTCATCCGGGATGACGATGAGGCGGGAGGCGGTCATGGTGGCTCTTGGCGGGCGAGTGCCCTTGAATTGGCCGGCATTCTAGCCGCCTGCCCTACAATACGCGCCCCGTCCCCGCGCGCCGCCTGCGGCCCAGCCATGCGATACGTCTCCACCCGCGGCCAGTCGCCGGCGCTGTCCTTTACCGACACCCTGCTCGGCGGCTTGATGACCGACGGCGGTCTGGCCATGCCGACCGAGTACCCGCGCTTTAGCGCTGCCGACCTCGAGGCGATGCGCGGCCTCGACTATGCCGACCTGGCCTTCGCGGTCTTGTCGCGCTTTATCACCGACGTCCCGGCTGACGAGCTGCGCGCTCTGCTGCGCAAGACCTACACGCCGAAGGTCTATTGCAACTCGGTGAGCGGCTCCGACACCCGCCAGATCACGCCGCTCTACACGCTGGAGCCGGGCTTGCACCTGCTCGAACTCTCCAACGGCCCGACGCTCGCCTTCAAGGACATGGCGATGCAGCTGCTCGGCAACTTGTTCGAGTACGCCCTGGCCAAGACCGGCGAGTCGCTCAACATCCTCGGCGCGACGAGTGGGGATACGGGCTCGAGCGCCGAATACGCGATGCGCGGCAAGCGCGGCATCCGCGTCTTCATGCTCAGCCCGCACGGCAAGATGAGCCGCTTCCAGACCGCGCAGATGTTCAGCCTGCAGGACCCGAATATCGTCAATATCGCGGTCAGGGGCGTGTTCGACGACTGTCAGGACATCGTCAAGGCGGTCAGCAACGACCTCGCCTTCAAGGCCCGGCACCGCATCGGCACGGTCAACTCGATCAACTGGGCGCGCGTCTCGGCGCAGGTGGTGTACTACTTCAAGGGCTACTTTGCTGCGACCACGTCGTCGGATCAGAAGGTGAGTTTCTGTGTGCCCTCGGGCAACTTTGGCAACGTCTGCGCCGGCCACATCGCCCGCCAGATGGGCCTGCCGATCGACAAACTGGTGGTCGCCACCAACGAGAACGATGTGCTGGACGAGTTCTTTCGTACAGGAACGTACCGCCCGCGCAAGACCGCCGAGACGCGCCAGACCTCGAGCCCGTCGATGGACATCTCCAAGGCCAGCAATTTCGAGCGCTTCATCTACGACCTCACTGGTCAGGACGGCGAACGCGTGGCCGAACTGTGGCGTGAGGTCGACAGCGGCGGCGCCTTCAGCCTCGCCAGCACCGAATTGTTCGCGCAAGTGAGCGCTCGCTACGGCTTCC
Organism: Rhodocyclaceae bacterium; assembly: GCA_018882975.1. Classification (GTDB taxonomy): domain Bacteria; phylum Pseudomonadota; class Gammaproteobacteria; order Burkholderiales; family UBA3065; genus UBA3065. Next base: position 6,421 of record VEQZ01000025.1, read on the forward strand.
AGAGCGGGCGCAGCACGCACGCCGACCGCCTCAACACCATCCGCGTCTGCCGCGACCGTCACGGCCGTCTGGTCGACACGCACACCGCTGATGGCCTGAAGGTGGCGTGGGAACTGCGCGACCCCAAGGTGCCGATGATCGTGCTCGAGACCGCGCTGCCGACCAAGTTCGAAGACACTATCGTTGAGGCGCTGGGCGAGCGCCCGCCGCGCCCGGCAGGGCTGGAGAACCTCGAGTCGTTGCCACAGCGTTCGCAGGTGCTGGACGTCGATGTGGATGCGGTGAAGGCGCTGATCGCCGCGGCAGACGCGGAGTGACCGGACAGGACAAGCCCAACCCAAGCTGATTCCGCCTCCGCTCGCCGACTGCCGTGATTTTGGCATCTCCCCAAACTCCTCGGACCCGGCCGGTGCCGGGGAGGCCCCGGAGTGACTATGCGCAGTCTGGAACGCAGGGGCCGGACCGGCGACCGGCCAGCGTACGCGGCCGGGAACCGTCACCGGCCAGCGGCTGGTTTCTCTTCGCAGCGACCTCGCGCAGCGCGGGAGCAAGAAGAGAATTCAGCCGCGGCCCCGTGGTCATTCAGCCGCGGCCCCCGGGGGGAAGTCGCACCCCGCTTCCTAACCCAGCCACTCCGCCAGTGCTGTCACGATGTCGGCCCCGAGCAACTTGCTCCGCTCACCATTCCACCCCGTCTCTGGCTGCGGGTCGTCGTTATGATCCTTGAACGGCATCTCCAGCGTCATCGACACACAGCCATGCACGTATGCCACCCATTTTGACGCCAGCGACAGCATCTCCTCGCCAAAGCGCTCGGGGTGGTAACCGTGGGTCTGCTGAAAGCGCGGGCTGATGCGGTCCAGCGTGTCGCAGAACTGCTTCTCGCGTCGGATATTGGTCTCGCCGTAGCCCGGCACCATGCCGGCGCCGTCGATGAACACGTGCGGGATGGTTTCGTCGCCATGCACGTCAAGGAAGAATCCGACGCCGCTCGCGCGCATCGCCTGTTGCACGCACAGCACCTCGGGGCTGCGCCCAGGCATTGGTGCCAGCCATTCGCGGTTGAGGTTGGCGCCGGCGGCGTTGCAGCGCAGGTGGCCGCGCACGCTGCCATCCGGGTTCATGTTGGGGACGACATGCACGGTGGCGTGCCGGCGCACCGCCACCGCAGCCGCCGAATCGCCGAGCAGCGTCTCGAGCAGGCCCTCGGCCAGCCACTCGGCCATCGACTCGCCGGGGTGCTGGCGGGCGATGATCCACACTGGCGCCGCACCAGTCCCGATCCGCACGCAGTCGATGTCGCGGCCTTCCACGCTGGCACCGAGCCGCTCGACGCCGGCCAGTGGTGACGCGGCGCAGCGGCCGATCAGCGCCTGGTGCCGCTCCCACGAATACGGCTCGAAGTAGGCGAGCCAGACGAGGTCATTCTCGGGCGTGAGGCGGATGGTCAGACGCGTGCCGTCGTAGCGCGTATCGGCCACGCGTCGCCAGGCGACATGGTCGTCCGACATGCAGACGCGGTAGTCCGGCCAGCCGCCGGGGTAGCTGCACTGCGACGCGTTGTCGATGTGCAGGGTGAGCGGCACGCCACGCGCGCCACTCACGCGAAAGTGGAACCACTGACGGTGCTCGCCGCCGGCATCGTCACGCACGCGCAGGCGAATGTTGTCGGGCGAGGCGGCATCCACCACCTCGATGTTGCCGCTGTCGAAGACGGCGCTGACACTCACCTGCGCGGTCATCCGCGACGCCCCGACAGGTCGCTCGCCGTGCCGTCGCCAACCGCCGCGCCTGGGCGACTCCCGAAGGCCTTCACGGCTGCCGTGCCAGCGCCGGCTGCGCCGCCTTCTCCAGTGCCTCGGCCAGTTGCACCACCGACATCGCGTAGAAACTCGAGCGGTTGTAGCGCGTGATCACGTAGAAGTTCTGCAGCCCGACCCAGTACTCGGCGCCGTCGCCCTCACCGTAGCGCAGCAGCACGCCGGGTTCGCTGTCGGGCAGCTCGCCGAGGGCACGCACGCCCTGTTGGCGGAGTTCGACCAGCGGCGTGTCGGGCTTGATGCCGCCGCCCACGTCCGGTGTGCCCTCGACGCTGGCCTTGAGCGCGGTGGGCCGGCCGGCCTGCCAGCCGTGCCGGGCGAGGAAATTGGCGACACTCGCCACCACATCGGCCGGGTTCTGCCAAAGGTCGATGTGCAGGTCGCCGTCGCCGTCCACCGCGTATTTGCGCCAGCTGCCGGGCATGAACTGCGGCATGCCGAGCGCGCCAGCGTAGCTGCTGCGGATGTCGGCCACCGGGATGTTCTGGTCGCGCGCCAGCACCAGCAGCGACTCGAGTTCGTCGCGAAAGAAGCTGGCCCTCGGAGGGTATTCGAAAGCCAGCGTGGCCAGCGTGTCGAAGGCCTTGTGCCGGCCGATATTGCTGCCGTAGGCGGTCTCGACGCCGAGCAGCGCCACGATTACCGCTGCCGGCACGCCTGACCCCTTGGCCGCGGCATCCAGCGCGTCACGGTTGCGATCCCAGAACTCGAGGCCCTGACGGATGCGCTTGGCGTTGACGAAGTTGCCGCGATAGCGGTTCCAGTCCGGGGGGCGTGACACCGGCGCCGGCACGATCAGGCGCAACACGTCGGCGCGCACCGTGGCGGCGCCAAACAGTTCGCACACGGCAGCGCGATCGAGGCTGTTGCGCTGCGCCGCGCGAGTGGCGAACTCGGCCACATCCTCGCGCTCGCAACTCAGGCCCGCGGCCTGCAGGCTGGTGCTGCCTTGCATCAGCAGAGGCATGGCCACCACTGCGATCCAGTGGCGTCGGCTCACTGCGGCGCTCCCGCGTGCAGGCTCTGTTTCGAGATGATGATTGTCTCCCGCATGGCGCAGATTCTTCCAGAAAACGCGTTTGCGGGCGGCGCGCGGACGCAAAAAAGCCCGCGGTCGCGCGGGCTGTTTGCAGCACTTCCCGGATTTCGGGCGGGCGCTCAGGCCTTGACGCGGTTGCGGTACTCACCCGTGCGGGTGTCGATCTCGATCTTGTCGCCGATCTCGACGAAGGCGGGGACCTGGACGGTAAAGCCGGTCGGCTTGATGCGCGCCGGCTTGAGCACCTTGCCCGAGGTGTCGCCCTTGACGGCCGGCTCGGTGTACTCGACTTCGCGCACCACGCTGGTCGGCAGTTCGACCGAGATGGCGCGGCCTTCGTAGAAGGTGACTTCGCAGGGCAGGCCATCGTCCAGATAGTTGAGCGCGTCGCCCATGTTCTCGGCCTCGACCTCGAACTGGTTGTACTCGCCGTCCATGAACACGTACATCGGGTCGGCAAAGTATGAGAACGTGACGTCCTTGCGCTCCAGCATGATCAGGTCGAACTTGTCATCGGCCTTGAACACGGTTTCGGTACCCGAACCGCTGAGCAGGCTCTTGAGCTTGACCTTCATGACGGCGGAGCTGCGGCCGGACTTGTTGTATTCGGCCTTCTGCACGACCATCGGCTGGCCATCGAGCATGATGACGTTGCCGCTGCGCAGTTCCTGTGCGGTTTTCATAATGTGAGCTTCCGGGGTGGCTGCGGCGCCCCTTGCGGCGCCGGCAGGGTGGTAAACCCGCTATTGTACTTCGGAAGCATGACGCGAGGCGAACTCGGCGATCGCCTCGTCGATTCGCGGCAGCGCGAGCAGCTGATCACGCCATGTCGCCGACCAGGCGCGGGTGGCTTCGAGTTCGGCGAGGGCGGCGTGCCAGAGGTCGGCGACGTCCGGCGACAGTGTCGCGGGCTGGTCGGCAAACGCTGCGATGTCGGGGGTACCGCTGCTGGCCGGTGCGGACGCCCCGCAGGGTTTTTCTATCGGCAAAGAGTGTGTTTCCGAGCACGCATTCGTGCTGCTTTTAGCTGTCGCATCGCCATTGAACCAGCGCGTCAGCGCAGCCCACGCCGGTGGCATCGCCGACCGCGCCAGCCAAGCCTCGACCTTGGCGTGATGCGCGTCCTCCGCCTGCCGATAGGCCGCCCACAGCAGGGGCCGCGCCGCCCATTGGGCGCGGACGAAGCTGTCCTCGCCGCGCACCAGGTTGAAGTCGCAGTCGGCCAGTAGCGCGTCGTAGACGTCTTGATCGACGAAGGGGGTGCGGACCAGCGTCAGCCGGTCACCGTGCCAGGTCGCACCGGTTTGAAGCCCGAGCGGGCGCCCACCGAGATCGCCTGGCATGCCCGCCGGCACCAGCAGGCGCACGTCGCGCGGGCCGTGCTGCATGGCGTCGAGCAGGGCCGGCAGTGGCGAGTCGCGATAGCAGAACACCGAGCCGAGCAACGCCGTGGCATCGGTGCCGGTCGCGCCTTTGGCCGCGGCAGCACGCGTGCCGAGCGCGATGTTTTCTGATGCGGGCCGTGGCGGGGCCGATGGCGCGTGCGCCGCCGTCATGAGCCCGGCGAGGCTCTTCGGCAGATCGGGGAGACGTGACAGCGGCCCGGGCAATCCGGCGGTCCGCGCCGTGAAGCCAGGGAACACGAACCAGCGCGTCAACCCGCCCGGCTGCGGCGAAGGCAGACCATGGCAGCCCTCCCCCCAATCCTCGGCGCTGAGGTAGTCAAGGTTGAGCCAGACCGGGGTCGGCTTTCCCGCCGCCTGCGCGGTGCGCATCGCCCCGAGCACGTCGGCCGGCAGGTCGCCGCCAAAAGTCTCGACTACGACATCCGGCAGCGCCGTGGCGGGTACGCCCTCCGCGTTTGTCGCGCCGGGCGTGGTCCGTGTCGCGGCATTGGCATCGCGGCCACCGTCCTCAGCTCCGCCCTCGTCGCCGCCATGCGCGGCATTCCAGGTGCCGATGCGTACGCCGCTGCGATCGCGCCAGCCGCTCGCCGCATGGCCCTCGGGACGCGGGTCGATCAGCGCCAGCGCCACCTCCGGCCGGTCGACCCACAGACGCACGTCGCGGCCAGGTGCTGTGGCCAGTGCGCGCGCCACCCGCAGGCACACGCCAGCATCGCCATAGTGATCGACCACCCGGCAAAACACATCCCAGCGGCGGAGAGGGCGAGGGGTGGCCATGGCGGTGTGGGTGAGAATGGGCGAAGGGCGGCGTGACCGAGGCGTGGGACGGCGCGTGACAGTCGGCGGAGACGTGCGCGCCGGGAGCGTGCACAGGTCTCCCTCATGTCCCGCCGAAATGGGCTCATTGACCGGGCGCAGCAACGCCGGCGCGCGGCGGACTTAGAATGGCGGTCCGTAAACGTCCGGACGATTCTGGCATGAAACGAACTCCCTTCAACCGACGCCCTCGGGTCGCCCGCGAGGCCGACCAGCTGGTCTGGCTCGCCGAGGGCCTCGCCCGCTCGTCCAGCCGGGTCGAAGATGCGTTCTGGGAGTCGCGCCTGCTCGCCGAAGTGGCGACGCTGGTCGACGCCGAGGACGAGGCCGCGCTCACCGCCGCCATGGACCGCCTGTCGCAGTCGGGCGAACGCGGCTTCGAGGAACTGGCCGATGTGGTGGAGTCGCGCTGCGAGTCGGCGCAAGTGGGCGACGGCGACAAGCAAGTCTCCATGCTCCTGCTCGCCATTCCGGTGCTGGCGTGGTCGCGCCTGCGCATTCCGGCCGGCACCCTGCCCGACACGCTGCTCACCGCGCTGCGCGGCGATCTGCAGAGCCATGTGTTGGACAAGGGCGCGCGCCTGGTGCTGGGTGACTTCCTGTTCAGCCCGGACCAGTTGCCGCAGGGCTACATCGCCACCGCCAATCTGGCGCGGCGCTTCTTTGCCGCGCTCGAGGCGCGTCGTCCGCTGCGCCTCGACCCGGCCGATTTCGTCGAGACCGGGCAGTTCCTCTCCGACATCCGCTACGTGCTGGCGGCGGTTGCGGTGGAGCCCGGCGCGCCGCTGTTCCGCTGGCAGGCGGAGGAGGCGCAGCGCGAGGCGCTGGTCAGCGCCTGGGCCGCGGCGGCGCAGAAGACCCTGAGCAGCGCGTTCCCGGCCTGTGCCTTGGAGGTGCTGGCGCCGGACGCGTTCTTTGCCGCTTGCCGCGAGTCGGACCGCCAGTTGCGCCCGTATTCGCTCAACGCCGGCATCGAGTTCCTGCGTGCGACGCTGGGTGTCGAACCGGCCGACCTGCGCGCCTTCGTCGGCGGCTTCCACGGCCACCGTCTGGAGGAGTACCGCATCGGCCTGAGCCTGCCCGAGGGCGAGCAGGTGGTGCATGGCCTGGTCTGGCCGCTGCTCGACGCCGAGGACGAGAACAGCGAGATCGCCATCGAGATCGAACAGCGCCTGCGCGATGCCGGTGTCGGCAGCATCCACGTCTTCGAGCAGCGCTTCCCGCTCGAATTCTGCGACGACTGCGGTGCGCCGCTGTATCCGAACGAGGATGGCGAGCCGGTGCATCCGGAGATGCCAGAGCAGCCGACCAGCCCCTCGGCCCATCTTCATTGATAGTTCATAGCTATCAGCATAAGCGGAACAATCAGTTGGACTGATCGTTCGGGGCTCCCCAGAATCTGTCCTGTCGCATCGATCCCCGGTGCGCAGGACATTCAAGAGGAGCCTCACATGTCGATCAGCCACACGGGTGCCGGCCACGAAGGCAAGCCGGTTCCCAGCGTCACCTTCCGCATCCGCAAGGACAACGACTGGGCCAGCATCACCACCGAGCAGATCTTCAAGGGCCGCACGGTCGTCGTCTTCTCCTTGCCGGGCGCGTTCACGCCGACCTGCTCGTCGACCCACCTGCCGCGTTACAACGAACTCGCCGACACCTTCTTTGCCAACGGGGTGGATGAGATCGTCTGCGTCTCGGTCAACGACCCCTTCGTCATGGCCGAGTGGGGCGCCGAGCAGGAGGCCGACAAGGTCACCCTGATCCCGGACGGCAACGGCACCTTCACTGAGGGCATGGGCCTGCTCGTCGACAAGAGTGACTTGGGCTTTGGTAAGCGCTCGTGGCGCTACTCGATGTTGGTCAAGGACGGCGTGGTGGTGAAGCAGTTCATCGAGCCGGACAAGGCCGGCGACCCGTTCGAGGTGTCGGATGCCGACACCATGCTCGACTTCATCAACCCCAGGGCCAAGAAGCCGGACCAGGTCGCCATCCTCACCCGCGTCGGCTGCCCCTACTGCGCCAAGGCCAAGGCGCTGTTGACCGAGCTCGGCATCCGCTACAACGAGATCCCGCTCGGCCACACCAAGCGCAGCCAGGTGGTGCGCGCCATCACCGGTGAAGGCACGGTGCCGCAGGTGTTCATCAACGGCGAGCGCATCGGTGGTTGGGACGCCCTCGAAGCGTGGGCCGGCCGCAGCAAGAAGGCCGCGTAAGGCCGACCGTCTGCCCCCGGAAGGTGCCAGTCCTCCTCTGGCGCCTTCCGGACCCGGCAGGCCAAAGCAAGAACCCCATTTCATGGCGACGCCCGGGGCGGCGCCAGACACGAAAAAGGTAGACCGCCATGCAACAGCACACCGTCGATGTCGCCGTACTCGGCGCCGGCACCGCAGGACTCGCCGCCTACCGCGCGGCGGTGGCCGCTGGCCGGCGCGCCGTCATCATCGAGGGTGGGGCCTTCGGTACGACTTGCGCCCGCGTCGGTTGCATGCCGAGCAAGCTGCTCATCGCCGCCGCCGAGGCCGCGCACGGCGTCGACAAGTGGTCGGCCTTTGGCCTGCGGCTCGACGGTGAATTGCGCGTCGATGGCCGTGCTGTCATGGCCCGTGTCCGCTGCGAGCGCGACCGTTTCGTCGGCTTCGTGCTCGAGGGGGTGGACAAGATCCCGGCCCGCGACAAGCTCATCGGCTACGCGCGTTTCAACGGACCGAATGCGCTCGAGGTGCGCGGGGCTGCTGGCGAAGTGGCGCACCGCGTCGAGTTTGGCTGCGCGGTGATCGCCACCGGCTCGTCGCCCGACGTACCGCTGCCCCTGCGCGGCGCCGGCGACCGGCTCATCGTCAACGACGACGTCTTCGACTGGGGCGACCTGCCCGCCAGTGTGGCGGTGTTCGGCCCCGGCGTGATCGGTCTCGAGTTGGGGCAAGCCTTGCACCGGCTCGGCGTCGCAGTGCACGTGCTCGGCCGCGGCGGACGTGTCGGCCCGTTCCAGGACCCGGCGCTGCAGGATTACTCGCGGCGCACCATGGGTGCCGAGTTTCCGCTCCACCCCGAGGCGAGCGATATCCAGGTTACGCGTGATGGCGATGCGGTCGAGGTGCGCTTCAGCAGTGACGGGCAGGTGCACACGGTGCGTGTCGATTATGTGCTCGCCGCCACCGGCCGCTCGCCAAACGTGCGCGGCCTCGGCCTCGAAGCCACCGGCATCGCCTTGAACGAGCGCGGCGTGCCACTGTTCGACCGCCACACGCTGCAGTGTGGCGACTCGCACATCTTCATTGCCGGAGATGCCAATGCCGACCTGCCGCTGCTCCACGAGGCTGCCGACGAGGGGCGCATCGCCGGCGAGAACGCCGCGCGCTTCCCGACCGTTACCCCCGGCGAGCGCCGCGCGCCGATCGCCGTGGTCTTCTCCGACCCGCAGATGGCGGTGGTCGGGACGCCGTTTCGCGAACTCGACCCGGCGCGCACGGTGACCGGTGTAGTCAGCTTCGAGGACCAGGGCCGCTCGCGCGTGATGCTTCGCAACAAGGGCCTGCTCCACGTGTACGTGGATGTGGGCAGCGGGCGTTTGCAGGGCGCCGAGATGATTGGGCCGGATGCCGAGCACATCGCCCACTTGTTGTCTTGGGTGATCCAGCTCGGCCAGACGGTGGATGGCGTGCTCGCGCTGCCGTTCTACCACCCGGTGGTGGAGGAGGGGCTGCGCACGGCGCTGCGTGACGCCAAAGCCAAGCGCGACATGGCGCTGGTGCAGCAGTCGATGGCGGCTTGAACCTAGAGCCCGGCGCGCAGTTGCGCGTCGGGCGAGGCGTTTTCGGGAGGGCTATTTCCGGGAGGGCCACCATCCGGCGAGCGGTGCGGGTTGTGCGGCACGGGCCCGTTGGCAGGCGCCACGACCACGTCGGCGAGGCCTTCACGCACCTCGCTGCAATCCTCGTCCGGGCTCAGCGGCACCAGGCTGTAGATGCTGCTGACGGCCAAGTCGCGCAACTGGTGTGGCACGCCGTGCCCAAAGCGGATGTGCCCCGAGCCCATGATCGCCACCATCGGGCGCGCGCCGGTTTGGCTGGCGATACCGGCCGCCATGGCACGGTCCCACAGCAGTTGCGCCTCGACAAAGCGCTCGAAATCGCCGTCCTTGGGGCGGTGGGTCTCCGGCATGTGCGCAGCGTGGGCGTCGAACGTCTCGCGCAGGCTCTCCAGATAGTCAGGCAAGGGTGCGGCGGGCGTGCCGAGTTCGGTGCGCAGGTCGGCGTCGAGCGCCTGCCAGCCGCCGCCGGAGACCTTGCGCACCTCGCTGCGATCGACATTGAGCGCGCGCAGCGGGATGCGGTGGTCGCGCACGAAACGGAAGATCGGCATGTACAGCTCGGGTTCGTAGCCCCAAGTCTTTTGCCACTCGGTCCGCTGCAGAAAGGCCGCGTCGTCGAGTTCGCCGCGGCTCCACGCGTCGAGCACCGGCTGCAGACGGCGCGGGAACATCTCCACGCCCAAGGCCAGGTCCGGGCGCAAGCGGTAGAGCGCCGCCAGCGTGTCCAGTTGCCAGTGGTGGTGCGCGGCATCGTCATGGTTCTCGCCGAGCAGCACGACGCGTGCCTCGGTCGCCCGCGCAATCGCCTGCCCTCGCGGCAGCACGGTACCACCCGGCACCTGCCAGTGGCCCGGCACCACGCAGGCCGCACCCTCCAGCGTGCCGGGGTCAGCCGCCCTGGCAGCGGGGGCCGCGCCGAGCGCAGCGAGCCCGAGGGCGAGCGGCCATGCCAGCGCCCCGAGGCGGAGGCGGCCGGGCCGATGTGAGAGCTTGGGCGTCATGGCTGTTGGAGCGTGCGGGCCGCCAGAGTTCCGCACGTGGGCGGGTTTTCTTGGCCGCGCCGCCGCGCCCACCCATGGCGAGGTGAGCATGGCGCAACCCGGCTCGCGCCGCCACGCCGGGCCATCATGCTGATGGCGAGACAGGGCATTCCGCTTGGCATCACTTGATTGGTGTCCGCCATCTGATAGATTCTGTATATCGTCAGACGCAGTTCACCCGCGCCGCATGACCCTCAGCGAACTCCGCTACATCGTTGCCGTCGCCCGCGAGCGGCACTTCCGCCGCGCCGCAGAGCGCTGCTTCGTCAGCCAGCCGGCACTGTCGGCGGCGGTGGCCAAGCTCGAGGACGAGCTGGGCATCAAGCTGTTCGAGCGCAGCAAGACCGAGGTCAGCCTCACGCCCATCGGCGTGCGGGTGGTCGAGCAGGCGCAGCGGGTGCTTGACGAGGCCGAACGCATCCACGAAATCGCTGGCAGCGGCCGCGACCCCTTGGTCGGCCCGCTTAAGCTCGGCGCCATTTTTACGGTCGGCCCCTACCTGTTCCCCTCGCTGATCCCGGCGGTCAAGGCGGCAGCGCCGAACATGCCGCTGCAGGTCGAGGAGAACCTCACCAGCAACCTGACCACCCTGCTGCGCGAGGGCAACCTCGACGCCATCCTGGTTGCGGAGCCCTTCGACGTGCCGGGCATCGCCACCGAGCCTCTGTATGACGAGGACTTTGTAGGGGTGCTGGCCGCCGAGCATCCCCTCGCACACGAGACGCGCCTGCGCCCGGAGCAACTCGCCTCCGAGCGCATTCTGCGGCTGGGCGAGGGCCATTGCTTCGCCAGCCAGGTCTCCATGCTCTGCCCCGAGCTTGACCCCAACTCCGAGGTGCAGCACGGCAACTCGCTCGAGACGCTGCGCAACATGGTCGCCTCCGGCCTCGGTGTGACCTTGCTGCCGGCCAGCGCCGCCTGCGGCGGCTACGCCAACCCGATGGTGCGCTGCATTCCCTTCGAGGCGCCAGCGCCGTCGCGGCGCATCGTGCTGGCCTGGCGCAAGCGCGGCGTGCGCGAAAAGGCCATCGCCACGCTGGCGCAGGCGGTGCGCTCGATCGCCGCGCCGTGGATGCGGGTGGCGGAGTCGAAGATCCCTTAGGCGATCCGGTTTGCTCGGGTCGGCGCCGCGCGCCACGAGATTGCAATGGCAGCCCATCCCGCACAGGCCTGATTTAGTATTGGCGAAATCAGGCAACGGAGATTTCTTCTTGAAATCGGGTTCGGCGCTCTTTCGGAAGGTACGATTGCGTGCGTTGAGTGCCAAGAGGTCGAGATGACTGAGGGAATGGCAGGCTAAGGCCGGCGCCCCATTCGTAACCTTATGGCCACCACCAACGAAGCCTTTTCACGCGTAAAGATCGATGCGCAACTCCGCGACCAGGGTTGGGACGTGCTCGACACCAACTCGGTGCGCTTCGAGTACGTCCTGCCGGACCGCACCAAAGCTGATTACGTGCTGTGCGACCGCAACGGCCGTGCGCTGGCAGTCATCGAAGCCAAGAAAGCCTCCCTTAACCCGGCTGAGGCCGAGGGACAGGCACGGGCCTACGCCGAGCAACTTGATGTGCCCTACGTATTTCTCGCCAATGGCGAGGAGATCCGCTTCTGGGAGTGGCAGCGCGAGGCCTTCCCGCGGCCAGTCAAGACCTTCTTCTCGCAAGGTGACCTCGAGCGCCGCTCGGCTACTGCACAGGTTCAAACCGATCCGCTGTCGGTCCCGATCGACCGCCACATCGTCGAGCGCGATTATCAGATCGACTGCATCGACACGCTGTGCCGCGAGATCGCTGCTGGCCGCCGCAAGCTGCTGGTCGAAATGGCCACCGGAACCGGCAAGACGCGCACCGCCGCCGCGTTCATCAAGCGCCTGTTCGAGGCAGGCGCAGTCACCCGAGTATTGTTCCTCGTCGACCGCATCCCGCTGGCCACGCAGACGGAGGACGCGTTTGCCGAGCACCTGCGCGACTTTCCGGCCTATGTGTTGCGTGCTGGCCGGCGTTTTCAGGACGAGAAGCGCATCACCATCACCACGCTGCAGAGCATGGTGAACATCTACCGCGACTACTCCGCGGGGTACTTCGACTTGGTCATTTCCGACGAATGTCACCGTTCCATCTATGGCAAGTGGAGCGGGGTGCTCAAGCATTTTGACGGTATCCAGGTGGGGCTCACGGCCACGCCCTGCGTGGCCAACCCTGAGGGGTTCGGCGACGACGAGGACAAGCTGTTCATCCGCGACACGCTGCGATTCTTCGAGGTGGATCGTCCGACCTTCAGCTACAAGATGAAGGACGCCATCCGCGACGGCTACCTGGTGCCGTATCAAATCTACAAGGCCCAGACCGTCAAGACGGCCGCCGATGGCGGCTTTGAGGTGCAGCGTGACGAGCTGGATTGGTCAGCCATGGATGACGCCACGCGGGCCGAGTTCGAGGCCTTGTTCGATGGTCAGGCGAAGGTCGCCATCGACCCGGCGGCGCTGGAGCGCAAATTCACCATCCCCGAACGCAACCGTGCCATCGTGCGCGAGTTTCGCAAGGTACTGACCGACGGTTTTGTCGATGCCCCCGGCACGCTGCGCAAGCCGCTGATCGGCAAAACCATCGTGTTCGCAGTGACCAAGCGGCATGCCGAGACCTTGGCCACCATGTTCGACGAGGCGTTCGCCGATCAGAAGCCCTCGCCTGAGGTGCGCTATGCCGACTATGTGGTCTCAGGAACGGGCACGGACGACAGCACCGATGGCGCAACCAAGATCAAGCGCTTCAAGAAGGAGCCGTTCCCGCAGATTCTGGTCTCGGTGAACATGCTCGACACCGGCTTCGATTGCCCCGAGGTGGTCAACCTCGTTTTTGCCCGCTTTACCCGCTCCACCATCCTCTACCAGCAGATGCGTGGGCGCGGCACCCGCAAGGCGCGTGGCAAGCCCGTCTTCACCCTGTTCGACTTCGTCGGCGTGACCGACTTTCATGGCGACGACGAGCCGGCTGGCGAAGGCGGCGTGATGCGAGAAGCGCCAGCCCAGTATAAGAAAAGCGAGCCGCGCAAACTGCTTTCGCTCGACATCGACGACCACATCGACCCGAGCACGCGGGCGTGGGTCACCATCGACGAAGACGGCAACCTGGTCTATGCCGAAGCCTCCGAGCAGGTGCGGGCGCTGGTCGGCGCGCGCTTCGAGAGTTGGCTGCTCGAGCGCGAGGACACCCTCGACGCCGACCAGATGCGCTGGTTGTGTACGGTCGGCAGCCAGTTGCGCGCCAACGCCGAGGCTTGGCAGGCGTTCACCGCTGGCCACTTTGCCTTTCCGCCCTTCACGCTGATGGGCGGGCTGCCCGAGGCGCGGCGCGTCTTTGGCGGCGCCGAACGGCTCGACGACCTGCTCGCCGGCCTCAATGCTGCGGTCTTCGAGTCTGAAGGCCCGGCTGTACCGCAGCACGACGAGCCCGCTCAGCCAGCCGCTTTCCAGTAGTTCGCCCACAAACTCCGAGAGACCAGGCCATGCCCCTGACCCCCGACATGCGCCGCGCCATCGAGCAGATTCGCGACTATCTGTTCGGAGGCGGCTACCCGGACCCGGTGAGCAACGCCGAGCAGCTCTCGTTCCTGTTCTTTTTCTATTTGATCGAGGGCATCGACGCCGAGAACGAGGCGCGCGCGCAAGTGCTCCGCCAGCCCTACCTGAGCATGTTTGCCGGCACCTGGACGCTGCGCAACCCGCTCAACGCCACGGCCGGCGGCGACGGTTGCATTCTGCGCGAGCGCATGCGCTGGTCGGTGTGGGCCAAGGGTTTGTCTGGCGAGCCGCTGGTGCGCTTTGTGCGCGACGAGGTATTCCCGTTTTTTGCCGAGGTGGCGGAGACGTCCGCCGTCAACTTCATGCAGGGTGCCCGGCTGGTGATCGACGAGCCGACCGTGCTCACGCAGGTGGTCACGCTGGTCGATGGCCTGCGGCTGGACCGCGCCGATGCCGACACCAAGGGCGATCTGTTCGAGCACGTGCTGCGGCAGATCAAGCAGGCCGGCGAGCTCGGGCAGTTCCGCACGCCGCGGCACATCATCCGCACCATCGTCGAGATGATCGACCCGAAGATCGGCGAAACCGTGTACGACCCGGCAGCAGGCACCGCGGGTTTTTTGGTGGCGGCCTACAACCACATGCGGCTGGCCCACTCCTCGCCGGCGGCGGTACGGCGGGTCGAGGTGGACGGCAAACTGCAGGTGCGCGGCTTGGGCGACCAATTCAGCAGCGCGCAGTTGTCGGCGCTGCAGAACCAGACCTTCTATGGCAACGACGTCGACCCCAAGATGGTGCGGCTCGCCACCATGAACCTGACGCTGCGCGGTTTGCCGAATGTGCGGATTCTGCTGCGCAACGCCCTGACCACCACACTGGACCGCGAGCGCAAGGCGGACCTTGGCTTGCCGGAGGAGGGCTACCACGTGGTGCTGGCCAACCCGCCGTTCTCCGGACGCGTGGACAAGGACCGCATCGTCGAGGACGTCAAGGTGGGCAACACCACAGCCACCGAGTTGTTGTTCCTCAAGTACATGGTCGACAGCCTGCGCCCCGGTGGCCGCTGCGGCGTGGTGGTGCCGGAAGGCGTGCTGTTCGGCTCGACCGGCGCGCACAAGGAACTGCGCCGCCAACTGATCGAGAACAACCGGGTGGAGGCGGTGCTGAGCCTGCCCGGCGGGGTGTTCCAGCCGTATTCCGGGGTCAAGACCGCGGTGCTGTTCTTCCGCAAGGGCGGCAGGACCGAGCACGTGCTTTTTCTGCATGCCGACAACGACGGCTACAAGCTCGACGCCAACCACGATGTGGCGATCGAGCAGGACGACCTGCCAACCCTTGCCGCGGCGTGGCGCGAACGCGCGGCGCGGCTGGCCGAGTGGCAGGGCCGCGATGCGGCGGCCGAATGGCCGACGCCGTGGTGGTTCGCCGATGCGGCGGCGCTGCGTGCCAACGACTTCAACCTCGCGGCCGGGCGCTACCGGCCGATGAGCCAGGCGCGGGTGGCGCACGAGGACCCGCGCGTGTTGCTGGCCGAACTGGCGGCGATGGAGGCGGAGATTGCGGCGGAGGTGGAGGCCTTGCGGTTGGCGTTGGGCGAGGGGGCATGACGGTTGGTCGCGTGACCCTGCGCGAGGTCTGTCGGCAAGACCGCACAGGGGTCAAACCCGGTGAGGCAGCGGACCTGCCATACCTCGGCTTGGAATCCATCGAGAGTGGAACGGGCCGGCTGGCAACGGGCGATCTTTCGAAGACCCCCGAGGCGCCGCAAGCCGTCAGCTTCGCCTTCGGTCCGCAGCATGTCCTGTACGGAAAGTTGCGGCCTTATCTGAACAAGGTGTTTCTGCCAGACTCGTCGGGCAAATGTTCCACCGAGATCATTCCCCTGCTTCCGCGCGCCAATCTTGATCGACGCTACCTGGCGTACTTTCTGCGTGCTCGACCCACTGTAGAGCGCATTTCAGCCAAGACCGCTGGCGCGCGTATGCCCCGGGCCGATATGGATTTCGTGCTTGGCCTTGACCTGCCGTTGCCCCCGGTGGACGAGCAGCGCGGCATCGTCGACGTCCTCTCCCGCGCCGAGCGCATCGTCCGTCTGCGCCGCGAGGCGCAAGCCAAGGCGCAGGCTGTCATCCCCGCGTTGTTCCTCGACATGTTCGGCGACCCGGCCACTAACCCTAGCAGTTGGCCAACGAGTCGCCTCGGTGAAGTGCTACGCAACGGACCGACAAACGGGCTGTACAAACCGCAGTCTGCTTACGGCAGCGGCACTCCTATATTGCGTATCGATGGGTTCTACGACGGCCAAGTGGAAGACCTCGCTCGACTTAAACGCATAAGGATCGACTGCGAAGCAGAGCTCGACCATTTTGCTTTGACCACCGGCGACATCGTTATTAACCGCGTGAATAGCCCTGAGTACTTAGGCAAAAGCGCGATCATTCCCAGGCTTGGCGAGCCCACGGTTTACGAGTCGAACATGATGCGTTTCGCTGTGGACACGCGGAAGCTACTCCCAGAGTTTGCGATTGCGTTGCTCCAGCAACCATCGTCTCGACGCCACTTCCTTGCGAGGGCAAAGCACGCTATCAACCAGTCGAGCATCAACCAGCAGGACGTCAAATCATTACCCGTTATTCTTCCACCGCTTGTCATGCAGTCACGTTTTGAACAGCGCTGCCGCGCCGTCCAGTCCGTCATCACCCGCCAAGACAACGCCCTCGCCAAGGCCACTGCCGCCTTCGACGCGCTGCTGGCGCGCACCTTTGCCTGAACCGCTGAACGGGTAACATCCATCGATGTCCAGTGTCAGCCATGCACATGCCATCGCACTCATGGCCCTGCCTAAATCGAGCGCGGCGACCCTGACATGGGCGGAGCGCGAGAATCACTTTGGCGTTCTGTTGGCGAGCATGCAGCCGGAGGACGACACCGGCGCCATCGTGCCTGGGTGCACGGTGCAGCTCGAAATCAAACGGCCGAGGGTGGTCGAGCGCTGTCTCTACGAGTTCGGCCTGTTCCAACTCGAGCATGGCGTGCGTCGTCGCGTTTACCAGCTCAATGTGTCGCCGGCCAACAAGCGCTCGCACAACGGGCTGGATGGCCCGGTTTACGGGCCTCACGAGCACATCGGCGAACGGGTGTCTCCGGTGACCGACCCGACTATCGTCTGCGGGCGACCGGATGTAGCATTCGAATTCTTCTGTCGCCGGATCAGCCTGCGTTTCTCAGGCCACTTCAACGCCCCCTTATGAACTGCGACTGGCTCAAGCAAGCAAGCTCCTTCGACTGTGTGCCGATTCGTGGCTTGCATGGCGAAGAGGGCATCGAAATCGGCACGCCATTCAGTTACGCCGATGGCAGTGCGATTGTCTTGTATGCCCTCGAGCAAGGGGATCACATCCTGTTGTCGGACAACGGCGAGATGCTTGCCCATCTCGAGGCGGTTGGTTTGGCGACGAGCCGCCGGCGTCTGTCGCTGTTGCGCGAACGGATCGCACCATTCGGCCTCAGCCTGAGCGAGACCGGTGAGGTGCGCGCGCTGGTGCCGTCCAATCAAGCCGCGCATCTGCTTGCGGCAGCCATCAACAGCCTGCTCTTGGTGGCCGACTGGGAGCGCGAGCAACTCGGCGTGGATGAGCAGACCCAAAACCTGGCTGATCAGGCCGAGATTCTCCTGCGGGAATGGAAACCAGGCGCCGCACTGGAGCGCCATCCCAAGATCAAGGGCCAGTCCAAGCGGGAGCACACCTTTGCCTTTCTGTTGGATGGCGAATACATCGACGTGATTCCGGCCAACCACACCGCGACCGGTGCGGCCATGCGCAAGGCTGGGGATGTCAAGAATTCGCCCTATTTGGGTGGCAGGGACATTCGCGTGGTGATTGACGATCGGCGCGAACCCGAGCGTGCCGCGGTCGAGCAACAGATCCTCGGTTCGCTCGTAAAAGCCATGACCTTGAGTCGGCTCCAGGCATTGGCGCATCCGGCTCCGCTCCAGTAGCGAGGCCTTCCGGTCGGGGTGCCGCTCGGCAACTGTTGCGCCCGTAGGAGGCTCAAACGCCCGTCAGGCTGCGGTTCGAGTAGTCAGGTTTGCAGGGTGTGGCGTTTCTGCCAGAATCGCCCACCGAGGTTCGGAAATCGTCATGCGCTCCCACATCGCTTTAACCCAATTCGCCCGTGGTCATCTGGTCGGCGCCCGCTCGACCGCAATGCCCCTGCGCGAACAGGTTGAGGAGGTGTTGGCACAAGGCGCCGAAATCGTGTTCGACTTCGCCTCGGTAGAGGTCACGCAGTCTTTTATTGATGAGCTGATCGGCGTCCTCATCCTGCGTCACGGCCCGGACGTTCTCGACCGCTTGGTCTTCAAGTCTTGCTCCGACGACGTGCGCGCCATCATCGAGTTCGTCGCGGCTGATCGCTGCGACCAATACATCCAGTCGTACTCTCACTGATTGCTGCTCGTCTCGCCATGGCGACACCACGGCTGGCGTAGAGCAGGTCTTCACTTATGCCCCACGAATCCGAGATCGCCCGCCGGCGCACCTTCGCCATCATCAGCCACCCTGACGCCGGCAAAACTACGCTCACCGAGAAGCTGCTGTGGTTCGGCGGCGCCATCCAGGTGGCCGGCGAAG
>VEQZ01000026.1 GCA_018882975.1 Rhodocyclaceae bacterium
ACATCGAACCACGCGCCTCGCTGCACACCAGCTACTACTCGCTGTCGCCATTGGTGGACGCCGCCGGAAGTTATTCACGCAGTGTGCCGACCTTCAGTGTCGATAGCGGCCTGCTGTTCGAGCGCAGCCTGTCGCAGGCTGGCGCCGTGCAGACCCTCGAACCACGCCTGTTCTATGCCTACACGCCCTACCGCGAGCAAGGCAAAATCCCAACTTTCGACACCGGCCGCTACGATTTCAACTTCGCCGAGATCTTCTCGGCCAACCGCTTTGCCGGACAGGACCGCATCGGCGACGCCAATCAGGTCACGGCCGGCGTGACCTCGCGCTTCATCGACGCCAAGGGCACCGAGCGCGTCAAGGTGACGCTGGCCCAGCGCTTCACGCTGAGCGATCTGCGTGTCGGTCTGCGTGACGACTACATCCCGACCGACGCCCCCAAAAAGGGCGTCTCGGACATCCTCGGTGAGTTCAGCGGCCGCATCCTCGACCACACCAGCCTGATCACCCGGGTCCAGTACAGCCCGGAGACCTCGGACGTGCAGAAGGGCCTGGTGGCGCTGCGCTACAACCCCGAACTCGGCAAGGTGATCAACCTCGGCTACCGCTACACGCGCAATACGATTAGCAACATGTCCGGCGATTCCAACGCCTTGCAACAGGTCGACCTGTCGGCGCAGTGGCCGCTCACCGGCAACCTTTACGGGCTGGCGCGTACCAATTATTCGCTGATCGAGAACCGGCAGACTGAGGGCCTGCTCGGCCTCGAGTATTACGGCAGTTGCTGGAGCGTACGCGCCATCGTGCAGAACCTGGCCCTTACCGCCAACACCTCGACCAAAGCGCTCTTCATCCTGCTTGAACTCAAGGGCATCGCCGGCACCGACCCGGGCGACTACAACATGATCCTGTCGCGCAACATCGGTGGGTACTCCAAAGTCGATTACGACCAGAACCGCACCACTGAAGCCCTCTTCCAATGACCCGCATGCCCGTTCTCCGAATGCTGCTGTCCCTGGCCGCGCTCTTGCCGGCACTTGCCATGGCGGCGGACCCGCCGCCGGCCACCGACGACGCCGACGCGGTCCCGCTCAACCGCATCGTCGCCTTGGTCAACCGCGACATCGTCACCCGGCTGGAACTCGAAGACCGCATCAACATCGCCGTCGATCAGTTGCGTCGACAGGGCGTCGCGCTGCCGCCGCGCAATATCCTGGAAAAACAGGTGCTCGAGGCCATCCTGCTGCAGCGCATCCAGCTCGGCTACGCGCGCGAGAACGGCATTCGCATCGACGAGACGCAGCTTGACCGCGCCGTTGCCCGCATCGCCGACGACAACAAGCTCACCATGGAGCAGTTCCGCTCGGCGCTGGCGCGTGATGGTATTCGTTTCGACCGCTTTCGCGAAGATATCCGCAGGGAAATCATCCTCAATCGCCTGCGCGAACGCGAGGTGACCAGCAAGGTGGTGGTAAGCGAGGGCGAGATCGACGAGTACATGGCACGGCGCGCCGACGCCGGCGCAAATGTCGAGTGGTTGGCCGCTCACATCCTGGTGCGCACCGACGAAAAGGCCGCCGACCCAGCCACGCAGCGCCGCCAGAAGGAAAAAGCCGACAAGGCCTTGGCCGCGCTAGACGCCGGAGAGGACTTTGCCAAAGTCGCGGCAACCTGGTCGGAGGCAGGGGATGCGCTGCAGGGTGGCGACCTCGGCTGGCGCAACGCCGACCGCATGCCGAGCCTGTTCGTCGAAATGGTCAGCAAGCTCAAGGTCGGCCAGCACAGCCCGGTGGTGCGCAGTTCGGCCGGCTTCCACATCGTCAAGCTGCGTGATGTGCGCGGTGCCGTTGGCAAGCAGGTGCTGATCGTCCAGCACAAGGCCCGGCACATTCTCGTCAAGACCAGCGAGATCCTGAGCGATACCGATGCGCAGCGCCGCTTGCGCGATCTGCGCGAGCGCATCGAACAGGGTGGCGCAAACTTTTCCGACCTCGCCAAACAGTTCTCTCAAGACGGCTCCGCCGCTTCCGGTGGCGAGCTTGGCTGGGTGTCGGCCACCGACTTGGTGCCGGAGTTCGCCCAGGTGATGGAGTCACTGCCGGTAGGGCAATTGTCGCAGCCGGTGCGCAGCCCCTTTGGCTGGCACCTGATCCAGGTTCTGGAACGGCGCGATGCCGACGTCAGCAAGGCGCGCGAGCGGCTCGAGGCGCGCCAGGCCATTCGCAACCGCAAGGCCGAAGAGGCCTACGAGGAGTGGTTACGGCAACTGCGCGACAGCGCTTACGTCGAGCTTCGGCTTGAGGAAGGCTGATGGACGCGGAGGTGCGGCTTGCCATCACCATCGGCGAACCCGCAGGCATCGGCCCCGAGATCTGTCTGGCGCTTGCCGGAACGGTGCGCCCAGCGCGTCTGGTACTCATCGGCAGCCGGGCCGTGCTGGAGGCCCGTGCCGCATTGCAGCGTACCACGGTCAAGCTGGTCGACCACCAGCCGGATCAGCCGCCCCCGGGCGGCGGCGCCCTGGAGGTGATCGACGTGCCGCTCGCGGCGCCGGTGGCGGTCGGACAGCCCGACGCGCGCAACGCCTCTGCTGTGCTGCGCAGCCTCGACATCGCGATCGACGGTTGCCTGTCGGGTGATTTTGATGCCATGGTCACGGCGCCGCTGCACAAGGGTGTCATCTGCGACAGCGGGGTCGTATTCAGTGGCCACACCGAGTACCTCGAACAGCGCACCGGCGCCGACGGGGTGGTGATGCTGCTGGAAGGGGGCGGCTTGCGGGTGGCGCTCGCCACCACCCATCTCCCCCTGCGCGATGTGCCCGCCGCCATCACCCGTGACGGTCTGCTGCGCACCCTGCGCATCCTGCATCGGGACCTGGTGCAGCGCTTTGACATTGCCACACCACGCATCCTCGTCGCCGGCCTCAACCCGCACGCGGGCGAGGGCGGGCACCTCGGACGCGAGGAGATCGACGTCATCACTCCGGCCCTTGATCTCGCGCGCAGCGAAGGAATCGCTGCAGAAGGCCCGTTTCCTGCCGATACCCTGTTCGTGGAGGACATGTGTGGGGCGGCCGACGCCGTGCTGGCGATGTACCACGACCAAGGCCTGCCGGTGCTCAAGCGTGCGAGTTTCGGCCATGGCGTCAACATTTCGCTGGGGTTGCCGATGATCCGCACATCGGTCGATCACGGCACCGCGCTGGCCATCGCCGGCACCGGCAGCGCCGACCCCGGCAGCCTGGTCAGCGCTGTCGAGGCTGCCAGCAGGCTGGTCAGGGCGTCGCGTCGCAAGCCGGCGCAGGACTGCTCGCAATCCGCCGCCTGAGCCCGGCAACCGTCGTACAGAGGAAAACGCTCAAATGGCAGAAGAAAACCACGCCGCAGAGGCAGCGGCCGGAGCAGCCGGAAAGAAGGGCCTGCTCAAACTGATCCTGGTCGCGGTGGGTGCCTCGGTGCTCACCGCCGGCGGCATGTTCGGCGCTTTCATGGTCTTGGGCGAGCATCCTCCGCAGGCTGCCAGCCCCGACGAGCACGCCGACGAGGCTGACGGCGGCGACGGCCAGAACACCGAGAAGAAAAAGAAGAAGAAAAAGAAAAAGCACGACGGGCCGGAATTGCCACCGACCTACATGAAGCTGGACAACCTCACGGTGAACCTGGCCGGCGGCAAGGACCATTTTCTGGCCGCCAACCTGGAGCTCAAGATCGCCGAGCCGGACGCCCAGCGCCTGCTTACCGAACGTCTGCCGGAGGTCAAGAATCTGGTGCTGCTGACACTCTCCTCGCAGACCCCGGACGCCCTCGCCACGGTCGAGGGCAAAACCGCGCTGGCGCAGAAACTGCGCGACGACCTCAATACCTTGATCGATCAGGACGAGGAGACGGGTGTGGCGGACATCTTTTTCACCCAGTTCATTATCCAATAGGCGCCTCCCAAACAGAAAACGCTTTATTCGCGCACGGTTACGGTGTATTGTTGATTAACCATATGCAGAACGGACCGTCATGTCCGACCAAGCGCTGTCTCAGGATGAAGTCGATGCCCTGCTGAGGGGCGTCACTGGCGAGCTCCCCGAGGAAGTCGTCGAAGTCGTCGAGGACGACGCCGTCCGGCCCTACGACATCGGCCGGCAGGAACGCATCGTGCGTGGCCGCATGCCCGGTCTCGAACTGGTCAACGAACGCGCTGCGCGGCAGATTCGGTTGGGTTACTACAACTTCATGCGGCGCAGTGCCGAGATCTCGGTCGGCCCGGTCCGCATCGAGAAATACAGCGAGTTCATCCGCAAACTGGTGGTGCCGACCAACATCAATCTGGTCTCGCTGCAACCCGAGCTGTACGGCACCGCGCTGTTCATCTTCGACCCCAACCTGGTGTTTCAGGTAGTCGATACGCTGTTCGGCGGCACCGGCAAGATCCACATGCGGGTCGAGGGCCGAGAATTCACCACCACCGAGCAGCGCGTCATCGCACGCATGCTGGACATCGCCTTCAAGGCTTTCGACACGGCGTGGGAGCCGATCGCCAAGCTCGAGCACAAATTCATCCGTTCGGAGATGAACACCCAGTTCGTCAACATCGCGACGCCGACCGAGGTGGTGGTGGTGACCACCTTCAACATCGAGTTGGGGAATGGCGGCGGCAACTTCCACGTCTGCATGCCCTATTCGATGATCGAGCCGATCCGCGAGCCGCTGTGCAGCACCATGCAGGGTGACCGCGTGGCGGCCGACGAGCGCTGGCTCAAATTGATGGGCGACCAGATCAAGGACGCTCACGTCGAGATCGAGGTCGACTTCTGCCAAGTCGAGATGACGTTCCGGCAGTTGCTCGCGCTGCAGCTTGGGGACATGATTCCGATCGAGGCCCCGGAGCGGGTGACCGGGACCATCGACGGCGTGCCGTTCCTGATCGGTCAGGTCGGCAACAGCCGCGGACACTACGCCGTTCGCATCGATGAACTGCCACGGCAGTACGACAACAAGGACTGAGCATGGCCGCGAACGACAAAGGTGGCGCCGAACTGGCCGAGGATTCGATCTCGGCCGACGACTGGGCAGCGGCCATGGCGGAGCAGGGCGTGGCCGCCGGCGAGGTGGCGCTCAGCGAGGAGGCCACTGGCGCCGGAGTGGCGGTCTACCCCGACGGCGGCCAGAGCGTGGCCGACGAACGCATCAGCCTGATCCTCGACATCCCGGTGAATGTCACTGTCGAGCTCGGCCGCACCAAGCTGCCGATCCGCAGCCTGCTGCAACTCGCGCAGGGCTCGGTGGTCGAGCTCGACGCGCTGGCCGGCGAGCCGATGGACGTTCTCGTCAACGGCTGCCTGATCGCGCAGGGCGAGGTGGTGGTGGTGAACGACAAATTCGGCATCCGCCTCACCGACATCATCACGCCGGCCGAACGTCTGCGCCGCCTGTCGGTCAAGTAGGCACCTCTGGTGGCCGCGCCCGCGGGCCTTCGACTGCGTCGATCAGCCGCGGGACTGGTTGCGGCCCAAGTGGCCATGCCCGCGCTCGCCGCACCCCCCGAGACCGGCCATCTGCTGTTGCAGACGCTGCTGTCGCTGGGCCTCGTGGTGGCGCTGCTGCTCGGCAGCCTGTGGCTGCTGCGCCGCTTCCGCATCGGCCAAAGTGGTCCGGGATCGCTGCTCAAGGTGGTCGCGAGCACCGCCGTGGGCCCGCGCGAAAACGTGGTCGTGGTTGAACTCGGCGAAGAATGGCTGGTGCTCGGCGTGGCACCCGGGCAGGTGCGTCTGCTCCACACCTGCCCGCGGGCCAGCGTGGCATCGACCGACACCACGGCCCCGGCGGCCTTCGCCGCGCGGCTCCTCGAGTCGCTCCGGAGGCCGCGGTGAAGCCAGCCATGCGCCGCGCTGGCAAGTCGCTGGTGTTCAGCGTTGGCGCCCTCCTGCTGGCGGGTACCGCTGCGGCGGCCGAGCCGGCACTCAATGCGCTGACCGCCACGCCAGGGCCGGGCGGCACGACCAACTACTCGATCAGCGTGCAGACGCTGCTGATCCTCACGCTGCTGACCTTCCTGCCGGCGGCGGTGCTGATGATGACCGCCTTCACCCGCATCGTCATCGTGCTCTCGCTGCTGCGCCAGGCGCTCGGCACGCCCACCATCCCGCCGGGTCAGGTGGTCATCGGCCTGTCGCTGTTCCTCACCTTCTTCGTCATGGCGCCGGTGTTCGACCGCGCCTACAGCGAGGCCTACATCCCCTACACCAAGGACCAGCTCAACTTCGAGCAAGCCCTGCAGAAGGGCGCCGAGCCGTTCCGCACCTTCATGCTCAAGCAGACCCGTGAAAGCGATATCGCGCTGTTCGTCTCGCTCTCCGGCGAGCCGCGGCCGGAGACACCCGAGACCGTGCCCTACAAGGTGCTGGTGCCAGCCTACGTCATCTCCGAGCTGAAGACCGCCTTCCAGATCGGCTTCATTGTCTTCATCCCCTTCATCATCATCGACATGGTGGTGGCGAGCGTGCTGATGTCGCTGGGCATGGTCATGCTGTCGCCACAGGTCGTGTCGCTGCCATTCAAACTGATGCTGTTCGTGCTGGTCGACGGCTGGTCGCTGCTGATCGGCTCGCTGGTGGCGAGCTTCCAGACATGATGACGCCGGAGACGGTGGTCGACATCGGTCGTCAGGCCACCGAGCTGATGCTCTACATCGCCGCGCCACCACTGCTGACCTCGCTGGTGGTGGGCCTGCTGATCGGCATCCTGCAGGCCGCGACGCAGGTCAACGAGCAGACGCTGTCGTTCATCCCCAAGTTCATCGCCACTTTCGTCGCGCTGGTGCTCGCCGGCAATTGGATGATCGCGATGACGACCGATTTCATCCGGCGCCTCTACGGCAGCATCCCGCAGCTGGTCGGCTGAGATGGGCGCGCTTTCCGCAGCGCAAATCGACCTGCTGGTCACCCTCTACGGCCTGCCACTGGTGCGCATCCTCGGCCTGCTGGCCGCCGACCCGCTGCTTGGCAGCGCGCGCGTGCCGATCCGCATCCGTATCGCCGCAGCGCTTCTGCTCACGGTGGTGTTGGTGCCGACCCTGCCGCCCCCGCCGGCAGTGGCGCTCTCCGGTCCGGCCGGCTGGGGGCTGGTCATCCAGCAATTCCTGATCGGGGTGACCATCGGCTTTGTCGTGCGCCTGGTGTTCACCGCGCTCGAAGTGGCCGGCGAACTCATCGGCCTGCAGATGGGTCTGGGTTTTGCCACCTTCATCGACCCGGCGCACAACAACCCGGTGCCGGTCGTCACGGCTTTCCTGACCACGCTGGGTTTCCTGTTCTTCCTTGCACTCGACGGCCACCATCTGGTGATCACCGCCTTGGCGCAGAGCTTCCATGTCTTGCCACCGGGCCGCTGGCCGGACGGGCAACTGTTCATGGGTGTGGTGCAGACAGCGGCCGATGTGTTTTCCAGTGGCCTGCGCATCGCCCTGCCGCTGGTGATCGTATTGCTCTTCACCAACCTTGCTCTGGGCGTGATGACGCGCGCCTCACCGCAGATCAACCTCTTCGCGGTCGGCTTCGCGCTCACGCTGGTGGTCGGTGGTGTCATGCTGGCGGTGCAGATGACCGCCATCGACGGGCCCCTGATGCGCCTGTTCGAGCTGCTGCACACGCGCTTGGACCAGCTGGTCGGCGAGGGCATGCGCTGACGGCGGCGCGACGCTGAACCGGTGATCAGCAGCCCAGTGACGGAGAAAAACAGTGGCGGGCGGCCCACTACCTCCGGTGGTAACTCTCCTCGCTCCCCTTCGCTTCGCTCAAAGGTCGCGTCGGAGAGACCCCCGGACGGGGGCCGCCAGCGAGAGGTTTATCGCGCCCGGATGACCGCCATCGGCGAAACGGCTGCATCAGCTCCACCCACAACCGTGAATGGCGGCCCCCGTCGGGTGTCCTTTTCGCAGCGACCTGCCGTAGCCCGGGAGCAAGAAGAAAGACACCCGAGACAGTGGGTCGCCGGACAGACGATTTTGAGCCCGTGGGCCGCCAACAGCGGTTTTTGAGTGCGGGGGCCGCTGCCAAGGGTTTCGCACGCCTGAGCCGCCCATCACCGGTTCTGGCAGTCGCCCCGCCGCAGTGCGATAGAATGCCGCTTTTGCCGGACTGACGGGACATGCTCAAGGGAAGCTTGGTCGCCATCGCCACGCCCATGACGGCCGATGGCAGCCTCGACGAGGCCGCGCTGCGCGCGCTGGTCGACTGGCACATCGGCGAGGGCACGCACGGCATCGTGGTGGTTGGCACCACCGGAGAGTCCCCGACGGTGGACTACGACGAGCACTGCCGCCTGATCGACATCGTCGTTGCGCAGAGCGGCGGCCGCATCCCGGTGATTGCCGGCACCGGTGCCAACTCTACGCGCGAGGCGATCGAACTCGCCGCGTACGCCAAGAAGGCCGGCGCCGATTACAGCTTGTCGGTGGTGCCCTACTACAACAAGCCGAATCAGGAAGGGCTCTACGCGCATTTCAAGGCCATCGCCGAAGCGGTGGACATGCCGCACATCCTCTACAACGTGCCCGGCCGCACCGTGGCGGATCTGGCCAACGACACCGCGCTGAAGCTGGCGCAGATCCCCAACATCGTCGGCATCAAGGACGCGACCGGCAATATGGAGCGCGCCACCGACCTGATCCTGCGCGCGCCGACCGGTTTCGCGCTGTACAGCGGCGACGACGCCTCGGCGCTGGCCTTCCTCATGCTCGGTGGCCACGGTTCGATCTCGGTCACCGCCAATGTGGCCCCCGGCCACTATTCAAGGATGTGCGAGGCGGCGTTCGCCGGCGACTACGCCACTGCCCGTCATCACAATGCAAAGATGTTCCTGTTGCATCAACGCCTGTTCTGCGAGGCCAACCCGATCCCGGTCAAATGGGCACTGCATCGCATGGGCCGCATCGGCCCGGGCATGCGGCTGCCGCTGGTGCCGCTCAATGCGGCGCACCACGACCGTGTCCTCGAAGCCATGCGCAGTGCCGACATCCCCGTCTGAGGCCTTCCGCTTGATCCGCACGCTCCCCTTCGTTGCCGCTACAACCCTGCTCGTCGCGCTGACGGCTTGCTCTCTCGTCGAAAAAGTCCAGCCCAAGCCGATCGACTACAAGTCGACCAACACGCTGCCTCCGCTCGAGATCCCGCCCGACCTGACCACGCCGGGCACCGATGACCGCTTCGTGGTGCCCGATGCCGGCGGCCGCAGCAGCGCAAGCGCCTCGGCCTACAGTGCCGACCGGACCGCCAAGAAGGACCCAGCCAAGGCCGGCGTGCTGCCAGCGCCGCCTAAGGTACGGCTTGAGCGCTCCGGCTCGCAGCGCTGGCTGGTGGTCGAGGCCGACCCGGAAAAGGTCTGGCCCACCGTGCGCCAATTCTGGCAAGAGCAGGGGTTTGTGCTCACGGTCGAATCGCCGGCCACCGGCGTGCTCGAGACCGACTGGGCCGAGAACCGGGCCAAGCTGCCGATGGACTTCATCCGCAACACCCTGGGCAAGGTGCTGGACAGCATCTACTCCACCGGCGAGCGCGACAAGTTCCGCACCCGTCTGGAGCGCAGCGGGGACAACCTCACCGAGATCTACGTCAGCCACCGCGGCATGGTCGAGGTGGTCGACAAACGCTCGTCCAATGCGCTCAAGGACGCTTCCACCGACGGCACGGTGTGGCAACCCCGCGCCGCCGACCCGGAGCTCGAAGCCGAATTCCTGCAGCGACTGCTGGTGCGTTTCGGGGTGGAGGAATCAGCGGCCCGGGCACAACTCGTCAAGAATGCCGGGGGGGCCGAGAAAGCGCGCCTGACGCGGTCCGCGGAAGGCACGACGCTGACCGTCGAGGAGCGCTTCGACCGCGCCTGGCGCCGCGTCGGCCTCGCGCTGGACCGGGTTGGTTTCACGGTCGAAGACCGCGACCGCGCCAACGGCCAGTATTTCGTGCGCTACTCCGATCCGGATGCCGACATGAAGAAGGACGGCATCCTCGACAAACTCGCCTTCTGGCGCGACAAGGACGACCCGAAGAAGTCGCTGACCTACCGCATCCAGGTCTTGGACAGCGGCGG
Source organism: Rhodocyclaceae bacterium (assembly GCA_018882975.1). Classification (GTDB taxonomy): domain Bacteria; phylum Pseudomonadota; class Gammaproteobacteria; order Burkholderiales; family UBA3065; genus UBA3065. The sequence continues at coordinate 10,077 of VEQZ01000026.1, forward strand.
CAACAGCACCGAAGTGCGGGTGATCAACACCCAGGGCGAGCGCGAACGCTCGGAGACAGCCAACCGCATCCTCACTCTGCTGCACGAGCAGTTGCGGTGATGCGTTTCGCCAGCCTCGGCAGCGGCAGCCAGGGCAATGCCCTGCTGGTCTCGTCCGGGGACACCACGGTCATGGTCGACTGCGGCTTCGGCCTCAAGGACTGCAGCGCCCGACTGGCGCGGCTGGGTTTGCTTCCCGATGACGTCGATGCCATCCTGGTCACGCACGAACATGGCGACCACATCGGCGGAGTCACGCGATTCGCCGGGCGGCACGGCACGCCGGTCTGGCTGACGCACGGCACGGCTCGCCATCTGGATACCTCCAGCGAAGCGAGCGTCCGTATCATCGAGGGCTACCGCCGCTTTGCCATCGGCAGCCTTGAGATCGTGCCCTACCCGGTGCCGCACGACGCCAGTGAACCCTCGCAGTTCGTGATCGGCGACGGCGCAGTCCGTCTGGGTATCCTGACCGATGCCGGCTCGATCACGCCACACATGGTCGAGATGCTGGCCGGTTGCCAGGCGCTGTTTCTAGAGTGCAATCACGACGAGGCACTGTTGCGCGCCAGCGATTACCCTGCCAGCCTGATCGACCGGGTGGCCGGCGACTGGGGCCACCTGAGCAATGTGGCGGCGGCCGCCCTGCTGCGCCGCGTCGCTGGCAGCCACCTGCAGCATGTGGTGGCAGCGCACCTGAGCCAGCAGAACAACCGCCCCGAACTGGCGCGCACGGCGCTGGCCGATGCGCTCGGCTGTGCTCCGGACTGGGTCGCGGTGGCCGATCAGGCCAATGGGCTCGACTGGCGGCAGCTGGTTTGACCCGATGGGTTGATCGGACCCGATCTGACCCGACCCGAACTGACCGGACGCCCGCAGGCGGCCGCCCATGGAGATGCAAGCATGGAGAAACGCGCAGAACTGTACCGCGGCAAGGCCAAGACGGTGTTTGCCACCGACGACCCGACCCGTCTGGTGATTGAGTACCGCGACGACACCAGCGCCTTCGACGGCGCCAAGGTGGCGCAACTGGCCGGCAAGGGCGAGACCAACAACCGCTTCAACGCGGCAGTGATGCAGCGATTGGCCGCCGAGGGGGTGGAGACGCACTTCGAGAAGCTGCTCGGGCCGACCACGTCCTTGGTGAAACGGCTGGATATGGTCCCGGTCGAGTGTGTGGTGCGCAACCGCCTGGCCGGCTCATTGGCCAAGCGGCTCGGACGCGACGAGGGCGAGGAATTGCGGCAGCCGGTGTTCGAGTTCTTCTACAAGAGCGACGCGCTGCACGACCCCTTCATCAACGACGACCACGTGCGTGCCTTCGGCTGGGCCAGCAATCTCGAAATCGAGGTGATGCGCACCATCACGCTGCGCGTCAACACCCTGCTCAAGGAGGCGTTCGTCCACGCCGGCATCCTGTTGGTCGACTTCAAACTGGAGTTCGGCCGCTTCGAGGGGCGCCTGCTGCTAGGCGACGAGTTCAGCCCCGACGGTTGCCGCCTGTGGGACGCGAAAACGCTGGAAAAGCTCGACAAGGACCGTTTCCGCCGCGACTTGGGCGGGGTGGTGGAGGCTTATCGGGAGGTGGCGCGGCGACTTGGCGTCGCCCTCTGAGCAAGCGGCGCGGGACACGCCAACGTACGTCCGGGTCACGCCGGCAAGCGGTGCAAGCACCCCGCGCGCCCCGAGAAAGAACAGACCTGCAAAACAAAAAAGCCGACCCTGAGGTCGGCTTTTTTGCTGTCGCATGAAGCTTACTTGGCGGCTTCGGCAGGCGCAGCCGGAGCAGCTTCAGCCGGAGCTTCAGCGGGGGCGGCCGGAGCTTCGGCAGCCGGAGCAGCCGGGGCTTCAGCAGCGGGAGCCGGAGCAGCTTCTTCCTTCTTGCCGCAGGCGGTCAGGGCGAGAGCGGCAATCAGGGCGGCAAACAGGGCGGACAGTTTCATTTTTTGCTTTCCCTTAAATGAGAGGTTGATGACCAGAACGGCTCAAGTCGACACGCTGGTGGTCAAGTCCAAACGCACGAACGCGCGAATCCTAGCACAAAAGTTTTGCTTGTGAACCGCCAAAATCCTTGAAAAGCCTTGATTCCCGCCTTTGCCGCAGTGCGATATCAGCGCGGCGCGGCGGCCACATGCAGGTGACCGACCCGGTAAATCGGATAGAGGCAGTCCGCCAGGGCGCGACTGACGTCGCCCCCCTCGAGGAAACGCTGATCGGCCAGCCGATGCATCGCCGCCGCCAGCCCGTCAGGCGGCGTCAGCGCCTCGCCGTTGCAACTCACCTGCGCGTGGTCGTAAAGCATCAGCGTCTGCAAGTCGAGCGCCACCCCGTGGCGCGCCGCCGCGCGCGCAAAGCCGGCCTCGCCCAGTGGCTCCTCGGGCGGGTCGAACACCACGTGCGGCTTGGGCTCGGACAGGTATTGGCAAAGAAAAGCGGACACTTGCGCATCGTCCCAGCGGATCCCGCTGAGCAGGCCCCCGACCCGCGCCAGCAGACCGGCATCGATGGCGGCGGGCGTGTCGGTGGCCCGCAGGTCCGGGTCGGCATAGAGTCCGGGCAGGTCGATGCGGTCGGCCAACCAGAGCAGGAACTCGCGCGCCAATTCGCTGCGCGCGGGCGCGCGGAAGCCGACCGAGAGCGTGATGCAGTCGTCCAACGCCACGCCGTCGTGCGCGTAACCGGGCGGCAGATAAAGCAAGTCCCCCGGCCGACAGTCGAAGGTCTGCTCGGCGCGGAAGTCGGCCATCAGCTTGAGCGGCTGGTCCGGCAGCAGGTCGCGGTCGGTCTGCCCGCTAATCCGCCAGCGGCGTGTGCCCTGCGCCTGGATCAGGAACACATCGTAGGAGTCAAAGTGTGGCCCTACCCCGCCACCGCGCGTGGCATAGCTCGCCATGACGTCATCGAGGCGCGTGTAAGGGATAAAGGCGAAGCGCCGCAGCAGCGCGTCGGCCTCCAGCAGAAAGTGATTGAGGCCCTGCACCAGCACGGTCCAGACGCCCTTGGCGGCGAGCTGCCGGGGCCGCAGCGGGCCCTGGTCGACGGTCCACACATCAGCCTTGCGGGCGATGCGGCGGGTCTGCGCATCGGGGTGCCGGGCGAGGTCGAACAGCGTCTCGACATCCACTACCCTGGCGGCCTCGGGCACCGCGCCGGGCACGAACAGCGGCCGCTTCTGCCAATGCACGGCCATGAAATCGGCGGCGCCCATCCCGCCCAGTGGAAGCATCGTCATGACTCGAGTATATCGGGCATACTCGAAGTTCCGTTTGCCCGGCGATGGCGACCCCCACACCCTCCGCAGGAACACCCATGAAAGTCGGCAAAAACACCGTCGTCACCATCGATTATCAATTGCTCGACGCCAACGGCACCCTGCTGGAGGAAGAGCAGGGCATCGCCTATTTGCATGGTGGCCACGGCGGCGTGCTGCCGGTGCTCGAGGCGGCCATCGAGGGTGCCGGCGTCGGCCAGGAAGTGCGCGCGCGCATCGAGCCGGAAGACGGTTTCGGCCACTTTGATGAGAACGCCATTCGTCGCGAGCCACGCAGCGCCTTCCCGGCCGATGTGCAGGTCGGCATGCAGTTCGCCGGCACCCCCGACGGCAAGGATGACATGACGGTCTACACGGTCAAGGAAGTGGCGGCGGATCACGTGGTGGTGGATGGCAACCACCCGCTGGCCGGCCAGACCGTGGAGTTCGTGGTCCGGGTGCGTGGCCTGCGCCAAGCCACCGGAGAGGAAGTCGCCCACGGCCATGCGCACGGCCCGGGCGGTCACCACCACCACTGAGCCGGAGGCCCCGCCATGAAACTGCTGCTCGCCCTCGCCGCGCTCGGTGCCCTGTGCATGGTGCGCCCGGCCGCCGCCGAACTCGCGCTCGGCAAGCCGGCGCCCGACTTCGAGTTGCCCGACGCCAGCGGCAAGCTGCACCGCCTGAGCAGTCTGCGCGGGCAGTGGGTGGTCATCTATTTCTACCCGAAGAACGACACGCCGGGTTGCACCACCGAAGCCTGCAACCTGCGTGACCGTCACCATGAACTGGTCAAGCTCGGCGCCACGCTGATCGGCATCAGCGTCGACAGCCCCGCTTCGCACGCCGACTTTGCGCGCAAGTACAGCCTGCCGTTCACGCTGCTGGCCGACGAGCAGGGCGAGGTGGCGCGCGCCTACGACAGCCTGCGCAACCTCATCGTGTTCAAGATGGCCAAGCGCAACACCTTCCTTGTTGCGCCTGACGGGACACTGCAGAAGTCGTGGATCGGCGTCGACCCCAAGGCGCACGCCGACGAACTGGTGCAGACGCTGCGCGGGTTGCAGGGCGGCGCGCCCGCCAAGGGTTGACGCCGGCGCTGGCCAAGGCAACCATGCTGCAGGTCGACGCCTGCGGGCTCAAATGCCCGCTGCCCATCCTGCGCACCAAGAAGGCGTTGGCAACGCTCAGCGGCGGCGATCGGGTCGAAGTGCTGTCGACCGACCCGACCTCGGTGCGCGACTTCGAGGCCTTCTGCCGGCAGGCCGGCCACACCCTGGTGGAGTGCTGCGAGGCCGACGGGCGCTTCCGCTTTGTGCTGGAAAAACGTCGAGACGCCGACAGCGGCAGCCCAGCCGTTTGACGCACGCGGGGGTCAGCCCCGCGTCCACGCCCTACTCCGACGCCGCGTCGCCGCACAAACCTTTGGCCGTGGCGATGCGGCGCCGCACCTCGCCATGGCTGCGGCAGTAGGCTTGAATCTGGCCGAACTGGGCCGGAGTGGGGTCGAGTTCGTGCAGCGGCCTCTGCCCGAGCGCCAACTCGCGCTGGCGGGGCGTGAGCTCCACCAGGTCCTGCTCGGCGAGCTCGTAGGTGTCCAGACCGAGGCGCAGGTTGCAGTCGTGGATGCCGCTCTCGACCAGCCGATCGCAGACCGGCAGGGCCCATGTGGCACAGGGCGCCGCGCCGAGCACCCCGGCAAGCCACAGACATGCGCGCAACACGGCCCGGATCATTGCGCCTCACCACGCCGGTCGTCGGGCGTCGCGGCGCCCGCCTTCTCCCGCTCGGCCGCCCGCGCCGACTTTTCGCGCTCGAGCCGCAGGTCGCGGAACTGCCACCAGGCAAACGCCAGCACGCCGCCAAAGACCAGCACGCCTTCGACGAGGATCAGGGGCAGATGACTGTTCAACGCACACTCCCGCGGACTTGACCGAGGCCTAAAGCATAGCGCTCCGGGACCACGGACGCCGGGGAGCGCTACCCGACGGCACCCCTTCGGGCGCGACGCTCAGGCGCCGACCCGCTCCATCAGGTGCGGGAAGATGGCATCGAGCGGCAGCACGGCATCCACACCGCCAGCGTTGATGGCCTCCTTGGGCATGCCGAACACCACGCAACTCTGCTCGTCCTGCGCGATGTTCCAAGCACCAGCCTGCTTCATCTCGGCCATGCCGGCTGCGCCATCACGCCCCATGCCGGTGAGGATCACGCCGATGGCGTGGCGCCCGACCTGCGCCGCCACCGAACTGAACAGCACATCCACTGACGGTTTGTGACGGCTCACCGGTTCGGCGTCGGAGAGTTCGCAGGTGCAACCGCTGGCGCGCTTCCGCACCAGCAGATGGCGGTTGCCCGGGGCGATGAAGGCCACACCCGGCTGCAGGCGGTCGCCGTGCTGCGCCTCGCGCACGGTGATGCGGCAATCGCGGTTTAGACGCGCGGCGAACATGCGCGTGAAGCCTTCCGGCATATGCTGGGTGATGACGATGGGCGGGCAGTCGGGCGGCATGTGGACAAGGATGTCCTTGATCGCCTCGGTCCCGCCAGTAGAGGCACCGATGGCGATGACCTGGTCCGGGTGTGCCGGCCGGCGCATGCCGGCAGTCGCCTCGGACACGGGTGGTGCGGAGCGGCGACGGTTGAGCAGCCGCGCCTGTGCGGCCACGCGCAGCTTCTGCGCAATCTCACTGGAGTAGGCCGCCATGGAATGCCTGACATCGACCTTGGGCTTGGCGACGAAATCGATGGCCCCCAGTTCGAGCGCGCGCAGGGCGGCCTCGGAGCCGCGCTCGGTGAGGGTCGAGATCATCACCACCGGCGTCGGCCGCAGGCGCATCAGCTTCTCGAGAAAATCGAGCCCGTCCATGCGCGGCATCTCGACATCCAGCGTGATGACGTCGGGATCGTGGACGCGGATCGCCTCGCGCGCGGCGAACGGGTCGGCCGCCAGACCGACCACGGTCATGTCCGGTTCGGCGTTGATGATCTCGGCCAACACGGCACGCACCACCGCCGAGTCATCGACGATGATGACGCGGATCGGACGGTCTCTGCTGAACTCGGGCATCGGCTCCGGTGCTATGGCTTAGAACAGTTCGACATCGCCGCCGGTCGGCTGGCGTCTGATGCGGCGCGCGTGCTCGACCTCAAGGCGGGCCACGCTGCCGACATCCGATACCGGCAGCGGCTTGACCCAGGTCTTGCCGGTCGCCGGGAAGAAACACACCTTGAGCGCATCGGTGCCCGCCAGTTTGTGGCCGACCAATTCGATGGTCTCGCGGCGCAGAAAGTCGCGAACGAATTCGGCATTGCGTTTTCCGACATGCGAAACACTGGCACCCGGCAGCACATGCGCGCCACCGAATACACGCGCCTGCAGGCGGCGGCGGCTGGCGCCGGCGGCGTAGAGCTGGTTGAGCAACAACTCCATGGCGAAGGTGCCATAACGCGCTGACGAGGAGACCACCGAGGTGTTGCGCTCACCCGACGAGTCGGGGAGCATGAAGTGGTTCATGCCGCCGATACAGGCCACCGGGTCGTGGATGCAGGCCGCCACGCAGGAGCCGAGCGTGGTCGTCAGCGCGATCTCCTCGCTGGTGACGTAGAACTCGCCGGGCAGGATCTTGATCGCCGGGGTGTCGAATGCGCGCTCGCGATAGCGCAATGTGGCGCGGTGCTCGTCCGACACCGCATCAGCCCCTGTTGACCAGCGAGTAGATGGTCTGGCCCTGCAGGCGGAAAATGTCGCTGACGTGGAAAAGGCTCTCGGAGTGGCCGATGAACATCAGGCCGTCGGGGCGCAACAGCGGCGCAAAGCGCTTGACCACCTGCGCCTGGGTGGCGCGGTCGAAGTAGATCAGCACATTGCGGCAGAAGATGGCGTCGAACGGGCCCTTGACCGGCAAGGTGGTGTCGAGCAGGTTGACCTGCGTGAACTCGATCATGCGCCGCAACTCCGGCCGCACCCGCACATTGCCGGACTGCGCGCCGCGCCCCTTCTGGAAGTGCCGCTGCAACACACGCGGGTCCATGCGTTCGACGCGCTCCATGGGGTAGACACCGGCGGCGGCCACCTCGAGCACCTCGGTGTCGAGGTCGGAGGCGACGATGCGCACGCGCGACGCCTGCGGCCCGAGCGTGTCGGCCACGGTCATGGCGATGGAGTAAGGCTCCTCGCCGGTTGAGGCCGCGGCACACCAGATCGCCGGTGCATGGTTGCCGATGCACCGGCGCAGGAGGTCGGCCAGCACCGGGAAATGATGCCCCTCGCGGAAGAACGAGGTGGTGTTGGTAGTCAGCGCGTTGACGAAGTGCTGCCACTCCGGGTCCAGATCGTCCTGCTCGAGACGGTCGAGGTAGTCGTCGAAGCGGGTCAGGCTGAGCGCGCGCAGGCGCCGCGACAAGCGGTTGTAGACCATGTCGCGCTTGGATGCGGCCAAGGCGATGCCGGCGCGCTTGTAGATAAGCCGGGTAATGCGCTCGAAGTCGGCGCCCGTGTAGGTGAAGTCGCGCCGCATCGGCTGGATGGCCTCCAGCAGGCCGGCGGTGCTCTGCGGCTGATTCATGCCTCAGCCTACCCGAAGAATGGTCGGCATTGCCGGCTTCAGAATTCCTCCCAGTCAGCATCGGCCGGTGCCCCGACGCGCACATCCTGTGTCTGGACCTTGCTTGCAGCCGCCAGCGAACGTGCTGCCGGCGCCCGCATGGCAGCCGCCAGCGCAGCGACCGCAGCCGCGGCCCCAGCTGGTTTGCCCGCAACGGCGGCAGCGCTGCCAGCCGACGCATCGACGCGGAAGCGGCTCACCGATGCGAACAGGGTCTCGGCCTGCCCCTGCAACGATTCAGCGGCAGCGGCGGCCTCCTCGACCAGCGCAGCGTTCTGCTGTGTCATGTCGTCCATCTGCGTCACCGCCTCGCTGACCTGCTGAATGCCAGCACTTTGCTCGGCGGACGCGGTGGCGATCTCGGCCATCAGTTCGGTGACATGCTTCACCGAGGCCTCGATCTCGCGCATGGTTTGGCCGGCCTGATCGACCAGACGCGAGCCGCTGGCGACCTTGTCGGAAGAATCGGAGATGAGCGCCTTGATCTCCTTGGCGGCCGCGGCGGAGCGCTGCGCGAGTGCCCGCACCTCGCTGGCTACCACGGCGAAGCCGCGGCCCTGTTCACCGGCCCGCGCCGCCTCCACCGCGGCGTTGAGCGCGAGAATGTTGGTCTGGAAAGCGATGCCGTCGATGACCGAGATGATGTCGGCGATCTTGCCCGACGATTCGCTGATGGCCTGCATGGTGTCGACCACCTCGTGCATCACCGAACCGCCGCGTCCGGCGATCTCGAAGGCACCGACCGCGAGTTGGCTGGCCTGACGCGCGGCATCCGAATTCTGGCGCACGGCGCTGTTGAGCTCTTCCATGCTGGCGGCGGTCTCCTGCAGGCTGGAAGCCTGCTCCTCGGTGCGCGCGCTGAGGTCGGTGTTGCCCGAAGCAATCTCGCGCGAGGCGGTATTGATGGTGTCGGTGGCCTCCTTGACCTGCGTCACCACGCTGGCCATGGAACCAAGGATGTCGTTGACGCCCTGGCACAGTTCGGCATGCAGACCTTCCTTGTCGCTCAGGTCGATGCGCCAAGTGAGGTCGTTCTCGGCGGCCTTGCGCACCGCCTCGCCGACCTGCATCGCGACCTGTTGGTCGCGCTCGCTGGCTTCCTTGACCTCGGCCAGACGCCTTTGGTCCTCCTCGCGACGCTGACGCAAGGCCTCCTGCATGGAGCGCAAGCGGGTAAGCAGTTGAGCGGCTTCGTCGCGGCCGTCGTCCTCGATCGGGAACTCCAGGTTACCTTCACTGACGGCACCCGCCGCAGCCACTGCGCGGTCGAGCGGACGGGTCACCGAGCGGGTGATGGCGATGCCGAACGCGATCGCGCCGATACCGAGACCGAGTACCGTGAGCAGGATCTCGGTGATCTGCTGGCGGATGTCGCCGACGCGCTCCTCAATCAACCGGTGGAGCGTCTCGGCGATCTCGTCGATCGACTCGTACTCGGCGAGCACCGCCTCGGCGCCCAACGCGACGGGATTCTCGCTGCCGCTCTTGCCATCAAGGTATTGCGCGCTGGCGGCGGCGGTAAAAGCGCGGGCCGCGTCCTGCATCGAGCGGGTCAGTCGTGGCTTGAGTTCGGGCTTGATTGCCAGCGCCTTGCCTACCTGCGCAGACCGCCGCGACTCGAGGTACCGCGCACGTTCGACGATGACACCCAACAGCGCACGGTCCGATTCGGACTGGTTGCGATTGGACTCGATCACCAGCGAGCGGATGCGCAGGCGCTCCAACGCTTCGGCGAGGCGCGGGGCATGATCGACCAGGGCGGTCACCAGATAATACGAATCCGAGACCGGGTCGAGCGACAGCGAAGACTCGTCGGCCACGTGCTCCAGCACGGCACTGACCTGCGCGATCAGGTCGCGGTGCGCGGAGCGGGAGTCCTCCGGCTTGATCTCGCCAGCCTTGACCTTGGCCGATAAGGTGCTCCACTCCGCCGAAGCCTCGTCCAGCGCCTTGCCCGAGGCGGCGTAGCCTGATGCCGCGAAGATCTGCTTGAGTTGGCCGATCGACTTCTCGACATCGGCAGCCGAAGCTGCCGCGTTGGCAGTCAGTGCTTCACCGGCACGGAAACTTGAGTCCACCGCCTCACGGTGCTTCTGCAACAGTTTCTGCAGATCGATCACCGCCAGCACCGGGTCGAGACCCGCCAGTTCGGCCTGCGCGACGGAAAGTTCGGACTGCTTGATGATAACGAGCTTGATCAGCGGGACAAGGCACATCACCGTGGCAATCAAGCCGAGCAGGACGAAGCGCTGCCAAAGGCGGGTCTTGCGGAGGAAGTCCATATGTTGGTGCTGTGTCCGTAGGTAATGTCTGGCGGTTGATCAGGCGCTGGGTCAGAACTCTTCCCAATCGGCCTCGGCACCCGCAGGCACCGCGGGAGCGGCCCGCCGGGGCGCGGGCTGTCCCGCGGGCTTGGCGGCCGGGCGTGTGCCCTCAGGGCCTGCGGCACGGCTCCCGGCCGGCCGGCTGTGGGCGAGCGACTGGCCGCTCACGGCAAAGTGCGCGACCGCGGAGTAGAGCGACTCAGCCTGGCCCTGCAGCGACTCGGCGGCCGCCGCCGCCTCCTCGACCAGCGCGGCGTTCTGCTGGGTCACATCGTCCATCTGCGACACCGCCTCGCTGACCTGCTGGATGCCCGAGCTCTGCTCGGCCGAGGCGCTGGCGATCTCGCCCATGATCTCGGTGACTTTGCGCACCGAATCGACGATCTCCTCCATGGTGTGGCCGGCGTCCGAGACCAGACGCGAGCCGAGGTTGACCTTGTCCACCGAGTCGGAGATCAGCGTCTTGATCTCCTTGGCGGCTGCGGCGGAACGCTGCGCCAGATTACGCACCTCGCTCGCCACCACAGCGAAACCGCGGCCCTGCTCGCCCGCCCTCGCCGCCTCCACCGCGGCGTTGAGCGCGAGGATGTTGGTCTGGAAAGCGATGCCGTCGATGACCGAGATGATGTCCGCGATCTTGCGCGAGGACTCGCTGATGGTCTCCATGGTGCGCACCACCTCGGTCACCGCCTCGCCACCCTTGGAGGCGACGTCGGAGGCGCCGATGGCCAGCTGGTTGGCGAGCTTGGCGCTCTCCGAGTTCTGCTTCACCGTACCGTTGAGCTGCTCCATGCTGGCGGCGGTCTCCTGCAGGCTGGAAGCCTGCTCCTCGGTGCGGCCGCTGAGGTCGGAGTTGCCGGCGGCGATCTCGCGCGCAGCGGTGTTGATGGCCTCGGTCGACTCCTTGACCAGACCAACCACCGAGGCCATGGAGTCGAGGATGGCGTTGATGCCCTCACAGAGCGTGGCGATGGAGCCGGTCTTGCCCTCGAGCGGCACGCGTCCGGTGAGGTCACCCTCCTGCGCGGCGTTGATCACCGTCTGGCTTTCCTTGACCGCAGCCTCGAGTTGCTCGGCATTGCGCTGACTGCTCACGTCGGTGGCGAACTCGACGATCTTGAACGGCCGACCCATCTCGTCGCAGATCGGGTTGTAAGTTGCATCGAGCCAGACCTCCTTGCCGCCCTTGCCGAGGTACTTGAACTGCCCGCCATAGCGTCCGCCGCCGGCGATCATGCTCCAGAATTCGCGGTAGTCCTTGGTGTCGGCAAACTCCCTCGGCACGAAGATGCCGTGGTGCTTGCCGGCGACCTCTTCGGCGCTGTAGCCGACCGCCTTGAGGAAGTTCTCGTTGGCGTGGGTGATGTTGCCCTTGAGGTCGAACTCGACCACGCAATACGCCTTGTTGATGGCGTCCCAAACGCCATTCATGGTGTGGCGCTCGAGTTCGGTCGTGGTGATGTCGTAGCGCACGCCGAGATACTTCTCGGGCTTGCCGTTCTTGCCGATGTAGGGTGCGACCACCGCATCGACGTAGTACGGCGTGCCGTCCTTGGCTCGATTCTTGACCACGCCGCGGAAAACGCCGCCGCGACCGATGGTCGCCCACATCTCCTTGAACACCTCCTTGGGCATGTCGGGGTGGCGGGTCTTGTTGTGGCCGGCGCCGATGAGTTCCTCGCGAGTGTATTTGGAGACCTCGAGGAACTTCTCGTTGATGGTGACGATGTCACCTTTGCGATCGCCCACCGAGACGATGCTGGTGATGTCCATGATGCGCGTGCGGATCTCGAGCTCGCGTTGCGTCTCGACGTAGCCGGCGCTGTAATCGTGCACGTCGGTGCAGAGTTCGATGAGCCCGGTCACGCGGCCGCTGGCGTCACGCAATGGCGTGGCGGCGGCGAACACCCACACTTCGCTGCCGTCCTTGCGCGAGCGCAGCTGGTGGCCGCCGGCCGCCTCGCCGCGCTCGAGCGCGGTGCGGTAGGCGCGGTTGCCGTCCATCTCGGCGTTGTCGGGGCTGACCAGCGTCGAGAGGCGCTGCCCGGCGAGTTCGCTGGCGCTGTAGCCGAACAGCTTGGCGAAGGCCTCGTTGACGCGCGTGATGCGGCCGTCGGGCTCGAGTTCGGCCATGGCGTGGCTCCGCTCGAGCGATTGCAGCCGCCTCTCGGCGGGCGCAGCGGCATCCGCGCGGCGTTCGGCCTCGGCTACGCGCTGCTCGAGTTCGGCCCTGATACGCTCGGCCTCGGTCAGTCGCGCTTGCAGCTGCGCGATCTGCGCCTCCTGCTCGGCGTTGCGGAACAGCCCGCCGAGGATCCCACCCTTGCCATTGCTCATGCCCACTCCCCCTTTGCCAGATCGCGCGGTTCAGGCCGCGGCGGCGATATTCATGATGTCTTCGCTGATCAGCGACTCGATGTCGATGAGGATCAGCATGCGGTCTTCCAGTGCGCCCAGCCCGGTGATGTAGCGCGTGTCGAAGGCGCCGCCGAACTCCGGTGACGGCCGTACCTGCCCGGCCTGCAAGGCCAGCACGTCGGAGACGCTATCGACCACCATGCCGACCACCCTCGGGCCGACGTTGAGGATGATCACCACCGTCATGGCGTCGTAGGCGACCGCGCCAAGCTTGAGACGGATGCGCATGTCGATGATTGGCACGATGTTGCCGCGCAGATTGATCACACCCTTGATGAAATCGGGCGCGTTGGCGATGCGGGTGACCGGGTCGTAGCCGCGGATCTCCTGCACCTTCAGGATGTCGATGCCGTATTCCTCGTCACCGAGGCGAAAGGTCAGAAACTCCTGACCGGGGCCCGTGGCTTGGGCGGCAGTCGACGTTGCGGTTTGGGCGTCATTCATGCGGCGTTCCTCTGCTGGGCGTGGCTGCAGCGGCGCACCAGCGCCGCCACGTCGAGAATCAGCGCGACCCGGCCGTCACCCAGGATGGTGGCGCCGGAGATGCCGCTGACCTTGGCATAGTTGGACTCGAGGCTCTTGATCACCACCTGGTTCTCGCCGACCAGCTCATCGACAAAAAGCGCGATCTTGGTGGCCTCGGACTCGAGAATGACAAAGATGCCCTCCTCGTAGCGGGCGGCTCGCGGCACGCCGCCAAGCACCTGCGCCAGCGACAGCACCGGCAGGTACTCCTGTCGCACCTGCACCACGTGGTTGTCGCCGCCCACGGTGCTGATCTCGGGCGACTGTGGCTGCAGCGACTCGACGATGTAAGCGAGCGGGATGATGTAGGTCTCGTCGCCCAGCGCCACCGACAGGCCGTCGAGGATGGCCAGCGTGAGCGGCAGGCGGATGGTGATGTGCGTACCCCGCCCGGCGCGCGATTCGATGTCGATGCGGCCGCCGAGCTCGGCGATGTTGCGACGGACCACATCCATGCCGACACCGCGCCCCGACACGTCGGTGACCTGGTCGGCGGTGGAGAAGCCGGGTTCGAAGATGAGTTGCCAGACCTCGGCGTCAGGCATCGAATCGCTCACCGTGAAGCCACGCTCGCGCGCCTTGGCGAGGATCTTGTCGCGGCGCAGGCCACCACCGTCGTCGATCACTTCAATGACGATATTGGCACCCTGGTGGCTGGCGCGGAGGGTCAATGTGCCGCGCGTCGGCTTGCCCGCGGCGCTGCGGACCTCGGGCGTCTCGATGCCGTGGTCGAGACTGTTGCGCACCAGGTGGGTGAGCGGGTCGGCGATCTTCTCGATGACGCCACGGTCAATCTCGGTGTTCTCGCCGACAAAGCGCAACTCGATATCCTTGCCGAGACGCTGCGAGATGTCGCGGACCACGCGCGGAAAGCGGCTGAATACCGAGCTCACCGGCATCATGCGCATCGACATCACCGATTCCTGCAGGTTGCGCGTGTTGCGCTCAAGCTGGGCGATGCCATTGGTAAGCTGCTCGTAGAGCACCGGGTCGACCTTGGAAGCGGTCTCGGCGAGCATGGCCTGGTTGATGACCAACTCGCCGACCAGGTTGATGAGCTGATCGACTTTGCCGACGCTGACACGGATCGACGACGCGTCGCCGGCGGCCCCGGCGGCGGCACCGCCCGCGGCGGCCGGCTTTGGCGCAGCGGGTGGGGGTGGCGGAGGGGGCGGCTGCGGCGTTGGCGGCTGCGGCGGGGGGGGGGGGGG
>VEQZ01000027.1 GCA_018882975.1 Rhodocyclaceae bacterium
CGACATCTATCTCAACCTGCATCCTGACCGGCTGGAATTCGTGAATCCGGGTCGCTTGCCTCTGGGGGTGACGCCGGGCAACGTGCTGCATGCGTCGGTGAGGCGCAACGAGCATCTGGCACGCCTGTGCCACGACCTGAAGCTGATGGAACGTGAGGGCAGCGGCTTTGATGCGATGTATGACGTTCTTTTGTCGCAAGGACGGCCGGCACCCGTGGTTGAGGAAGGGGCCGATTGGGTCAAGGTGACGCTGGCGCGCACCGCGCCCGACCGGCAGGTTCTGGCTTTTATCGCCAAGGCGATCGAGTCCTATCCGCTGACGCAGCGTGAGCGCATCGCGCTGGGCCTCCTGGCCCGTGACGATGCGATGTCAGCGCGGGAGCTCGCGACGCGGTTGGAATTGCAGGATGTGGAGGCGCTGCGTCCTTGGCTGGACCGGCTGTGCGAATGGGGCCTCGTCGGCCAGAGTGGCAGGACAAAAGCCACGCGTTATTTCGTGCAACCGGAGTTGCTTCGCTCACTGGCCTTTCCGGCGGTGACCACGCTCAAGCGCATCGAAGATCATCGGCTGCGGGCATTGGTGCTGGAGGACTTGGCGCGTTATCCCTGGAGTTCGGTGAGCAGCATTCATGCCCGCATAGGCATAGAAATACCGATTCGACGACTTCGCACGATGTTGGGGTCCATGCTGGGGGAGGAGGTGATTCAGAAAACGGGGCAGCTCAAGGGCACCCGGTATGCGATTTCGCCCACTCGTTTATTGACGGATGGTTCGTGAATGCAAGACACCGCGTCAATAAATGACGTCGATAAAGTCACCCATAGGCTTGTACCACATTGATCAACAAGTACTTTTTATTGACAGTCTTCCGGTCAGCACGTCTATAAATACGCCCCCATGGCCCATAAAGACTACTCCGAGGATCTGCTGATCCAGGCGCCCACCGCCGAGTTCCTGGAGCAAGAACTGGGCTGGACCAGCGTGTTGGCCTACAACGACGAGGCCTTCGGTCCGGACGGCCTACTGGGCCGCACCAGCGACGCAGAGGTGATTCTCACACGCGAAGTCATGGCGGCCCTGCAGCGCCTCAACCCCGGCCTGCCGGATGAAGCCTATGCGCAGGCCCTGGCGCTCGTGGTGCAGGACGACATCACCAAGACGCTGATCGCGCTCAACGAGGAAAAATACAAGCTGCTCCGCGATGGTGTTCCGGTGAAGTACCGCGACGCGGCTGGCCGTCTGGTCGACAAGCGCCTCCGGCTGATCGATTTCGACCACCCCGACAAGAACCACTATCTGGCGGTGCGCGAGATGTGGGTGCGCGGCAAGCTTTGGCTGCGGCGCCCGGATGTGATCGGCTTCGTGAACGGCCTGCCGCTGGTGTTCATCGAGCTCAAGCGCTTTGAGGTCCAAATCGACAGCGCCTACAAGCGCAACTACGCCGACTACCTCGACACCATTCCGCACCTGTTCCACTGGAACGCGCTGGTCGTCATCTCCAACGGCCACGACGCACAGTACGGGTCGCTTACCTCGACCAAGGAGCACTTCTACCGCTGGAAGCGGCTGGACGAAGACGACCCGGAACCGAACAAAGATCAGCCGCTGCTGCCGCTCCTGCTCTCGGGCATGCTCGACCGACAGCGACTGCTGGACCTGGTGGAGAACTTCATCCTATTCGACGCCACGGAAGGCACCACGAACAAGATCGTGGCTCGTAACCACCAGTTCCTGGGCGTGAATCGGGTCATTGATCGGTTGATTTCTGCCGATCCCAAGGTGCGGGCCGAGGTGGCCGCCGGGCAGCTTGGCGTGTTCTGGCACACCCAGGGATCGGGCAAGTCGTACTCGATGGTCTTCCTGACGGAGAAGATCCACCGAAAGATTTCGGCATCCTGGTCGTTCGTGGTCATCACCGACCGCACTGAACTGGACGACCAGATCGCTTCCACCTACACAAACTGCGGGCGCGCCAACAGCAAGACAGACCAAGCCAAGAACGGCGCCGCCTTGCGGACCATGTTGCGGGACCAGAACCGGCGCTACGTCTTCGGGCTCATCCAGAAATACCGCGAGCGGGTGACGGAGCCGTACTCCGAACGCGAAGACATCATTGTCATTAGTGACGAAGCGCACCGAACCCAGTACGGGCGGCTGGCCCTGAACATGCGCAAGGGCCTGCCCCGGGCCAAGTTCCTGGGCTTCACCGGTACCCCGCTGATCGACACGGGCGAGAAGCAGCTCACACGCGATGTCTTTGGCGACTACGTCTCCATCTACGATTTTCAACGCGCGGTCGCCGACGGCGCCACCTTGCCGCTGTTCTACGAGAACGCCGGCGAGAAGCTCAAGATCATCGACCCGACCGTCAGCGAGCGGATCACCGAGCACATCGAGGCCGCCAAGCAGTCCGCCACGCTCGATGACCCCTGGACGGACGAAAAGGAAGAAAAGCTCTACCGCGAGCTGGCGCGCGACTACCCGATCCTGACTGCACCCACGCGGCTGGACAAGGTGGCGCAAAACTTTGTCGATCACTTCCACCAGCGCTGGCAAGTGGTGGAGAACGGCGGAGGCAAGGCACTGATGGTCTGCCTGGACAAGATCACGTGCGTGAAGATGCACGACCTCATCGTGGCCAAGTGGAAGGACAAGGCTGCCGAGTTGGAGGCCTCTGTTGCCGCCGAGGAAGCGCTGTTCGCCGCCAAGGGCAAGGCGCCCAGTGGCCTGCTCAAGCAGCGACGCGAGCATGTGGAGTGGATGAAGGCCACGGAGTGCTGCGTCGTCGTCTCTCAAGAACAGGGAGAGGTGGCGGACTTCGCCAAGTGGAAGAATTTCCGCGACGAGCCCCTAGACATCACGCCGCACCGCGAGAAGATGGTCAAGCGTGACCTCGAGAAGGAATTCAAGAAGGCCGACAACCCCTTCCGCATCGCCATCGTCTGCGCCATGTGGCTCACGGGCTTCGACGTGAAGTGCCTGGCCACCCTGTACCTGGACAAGCCGATGCAGGGCCACACCCTGATGCAGGCCATCGCCCGCGTGAACCGCGTTGGCGGTGGCAAGAAGCACGGCTTGATCATCGACTACAACGGCATGATCAAGAGCCTGCGCCGGGCACTGGCCACCTTCGCTCAGGGGGACCGCGCCGGCACCGGGAAGGGTGAAGGCGAGCAGGACACCGTCCGCGACGACACGGAAGCGCTGGCTGAGTACGCCAACAGCCTGAAGGCCGCGAGCGATTTCCTCACCGGCCTAGGCTATGACCTCGATGCGCTGATTGCCGCCAAGGGCTTCGACAAGCAGCAACAGATCCTGATGGCGGTGAACCTGCTGTGCGACAGCGACGAACGGCGCAAGACTTATCAAGTAATCGTGGAGGACGTGCAAGCCCGGCATCGCGGGCTGTTCCCACACCCTGGCCTGTTCGATTTCGACGCTGAGGAAAGTGCGGTCACGGCCATCTACAACAAGCTGCAGGACGCACGCGTCACGCCCGACGTCAGCAGCCTGCTGCAGGACCTGTATGACGTGGTGGACATCGCGGTCAGCACCGAGACGCCGATGATCAAGGAGCCACCGGCCAAGTACGACCTCTCGAACATCGACTTAACCCGCCTGCGGGCAGAGTTCGACAAGACGCCGTTCAAGAACGTGGTCGCCATGAACTTGATGGAGAAGATCGAGGAGCGCCTAGCCGCGATGGTGAAGCGCAACCCGACCCGAGTCGACCTGTACGAGCGCTACCAGGAGATCGTGCAGGAGTACAACAAGGACAAGGACGCAGCCGAGATCCAGAAGGTGATGGATGACCTCTTCGCCTTCAACGACACCTGTAGCGACGAGGAGAAGCGCTACCTGCGCGAAGGCCTGGAAAACGAAGACGAACTGACCGTCTTCGATCTGCTGCAGAAGGATTCACTGACCGAGTCTGAACGCGATGCAATCAAAAAGGTCGCGAAAGATCTCTTGGGCAAGCTCTCCGATCAGCGGTTCGCGCTCGACCGGCTACGCACCATGGCCACGGTGCAGGCGCAGATGAAGGCCGAAATCATCAAGCACCTGTTCGCCAATCTTCCGTCTCCGGCCTATGACCCGGAGGAGATCAACCTGAAGGCTGGTGCTGTGTTCGCGCACATCTACAGCACGGGCCTGGGCAGCGGTGCGCCGGTGGTTCACTGATTCAATGACGGACCAGGCCGAACTGGTTGCATTGCGAGCCGAAAACGCGCGCCTGGAACGCTGCAGTCCGGTTGGGGTCCGAGACTCCCGCTAGACCTGCCTCCCTCAACCATTCGATCTCGCAGGCTTCCTCCCCCCCATGCGCACCGAAACCCCCACCACCATCTACCTGAGCCAGTACACCCCGCCCGCGTGGTGGGTCGACACGGTCGATCTGGTCATCGCCATCCATGATGACCACGCCGTGGTGACGGCCAACCTGCACGTGCGCCGCAACGCGGACGTGCCGGCCGCAGCGCTCTGGCTCGATGGCGAGGCGCTGCAACTGGTCTCCGTGGCAGTGGATGGCGCGGCGCTGCTGCCATCCGCCTACGCCGTCTCCGACAAAGGTCTGAGCATCGCCTTGACTGGCGACGCCGCGCACCTGAGTACCGTCGTGCGCATCGAGCCGGACAAGAACACCGCGCTCTCCGGCCTCTACCGCAGCAAAGACGGTTACTTCACGCAATGCGAGGCCGAGGGCTTCCGCCGCATCACCTACTACCCCGACCGGCCAGATGTCATGGCCCGCTTTACCTGCCGGCTGGAGGCGGACCAGACGCGGTTCCCGGTGCTGCTGGCCAACGGCAACCCGGTCGATGCCGGTGAGTTGCCCGGCGGCCGCCACTGGGCGCTGTGGCAGGACCCGTTCGCCAAGCCGGCCTACCTGTTCGCCTGCGTCGCAGCCAAGCTCGACGTGCTCGAAGACCATTTCGTGACGGCCAGTGGCCGCCGCGTGCGCTGCGCCGTCTATGTGGAACCGGGCAAGCTGGACCAGTGCGGCCACGCCCTCGAAGCGCTCAAGCTCAGCATGGCCTGGGACGAGGAGCGCTTCGGCCTGGAGATGGACCTCGACCACTACATGATCGTGGCGGTCGGCGACTTCAACATGGGGGCGATGGAGAACAAGGGCCTCAACATCTTCAACACCAAGTACGTGCTGGCGCGCCCGGACGTGGCCACCGACACCGACTACCAGAACATCGACCGCGTGGTCGCGCACGAGTATTTCCACAACTGGACCGGCAACCGCGTGACCTGCCGCGACTGGTTCCAGCTGAGCCTCAAAGAAGGCCTGACCGTATTCCGCGATCAGGAATTCGGCATGGACGTGCACTCGCGTGCGGTGACGCGCATCCAGGAGGTGCGCACGCTGCGCGCGGCGCAGTTCCCCGAGGACGCCGGCCCGATGGCGCACCCGATCCGCCCGGCGGCGTATCAGGAGATCAACAACTTCTACACCGCGACCGTCTATGAGAAGGGCGCGGAGGTGATCCGCATGATCCACACGCTGATCGGGGAAGATGCCTTCCGCGCCGGCATGGACGAGTACTTCCGCCGCCACGACGGCCAGGCGGTGACCTGCGACGACTTCGTCGCGGCGATGGAAGCCGCCAGCGGGCGCGACCTCGGCCAATTCCGCCGCTGGTACCGGCAGGCCGGCACGCCGGCATTGGCAGTGAGTGGTCACTACGATGCAGCGACCCGGCGTTACACCTTGCACGTCGAGCAGCGCTACCCCGAGACCGCCTACGAGCAGCGCCTGCGCGCCGAAGGCCTGAGCGTGGACCGCGGGCCCTACCACCTGCCCCTGTCGGTCGGTCTGCTGGCCGCCAGCCACGGCCGCGAACTCGCCGCTACCCGCGTGCTGGAGCTGCGCGAGGACCGGCAGAGCTTTGTGTTTGAGGACGTGGCGGAGGCGCCGGTGCCCTCGCTGCTGCGCGGCTTCTCGGCGCCGGTGGTGCTGCAGATGGACTGGTCGGTCGAGCAATTGACCTTGCTCATGGCCCACGACAACGACCCCGTGGCGCGCTGGGACGCCGGCCAGGAATTGGCGACGCGGCTCATCCTGGAGGGCGCGCGGCGGTTGGTGGGCAGCGTCGCAGGCGGTGCAGCAGCAGCCGCTGGGCTGAATGGCGCTTGCCCCGACTGGATTCCCGCCGCCTACATCGACGCCATCGGCCGGCTGCTCGACTCGGCCTTCACGCCAGACGGCGACCCGGCCTTCGTCGCCGAAGCACTGGCCCTCCCCTCCGAGGCGGTGCTTGCCGAGCAGATGAGCCCAGCCGACCCCGAGGCCATCCACCAGGCGCGTCAGGCCCTGCGGGCGGCACTGGCGCATGCCTTGCATGACCGGTTGGTGAGCGCTTACGAACGGCTGACGGTGCGCGAAACATACCGCCCTGACGCTGAGCAGGCCGGCCGGCGCGCGCTGCGCAACGCCTGCCTCGCGCTTGCCGCCGAGACCGGCGACGACGCCGACCTGGCGCGCGCGCAGGCGCAGTTCGACGCCGGCGGCAATATGACCGACACCTACGCCGCGCTGTCGGTGCTAGCCAACAGCGCCAGCCCGGCGCGCGACCCGGCGCTCGCCGCCTTCTACGAGCGCTGGTGCGACGAAGCGCTGGTGGTCGACAAGTGGCTCGGCGTACAGGCTACGAGCCGCCAAGCGGACACGCCTGCGCGGGTGCGCGGCCTGCTGCAGCACCCCGGCTTCGACATCCGCAACCCGAACAAGGTCTACGCGCTGGTGCGCGCCTTCTGCGCCGCCAACCCGCGGCACTTCCACGCCGCCGATGGCGCCGGCTATGCGCTGGGCGCCGACTTGGTGCTGCAACTCGACGCTTTGAATCCGCAAGTGGCCAGCCGCGTCGCGCGCTGCTTCGACCGCTGGCGGCGCTACGACCAGGCGCGGCAGGCGCTGGCACGGGCGCAGCTCGAGCGCATCAAGGCCGAAGCACGGTCGCCGGATGTGCTGGAGGTGGTCGGCAAGTCGCTCGGCGGTTGAGTGCCCCATCTGAAACCTGCGCCGCCTCGACGCTGTCTCAACCACAGTCGGCATCTGGTGCCGACCTTGATGACCTCTTTCGGGAACCGATCGATGAAACGTTTCGCAGTCCTTGCCCTGATCATGGGCTTTGCCTTTACGGTGTGGTCCGACTTCGCTGACGCCAAACGCATGGGTGGCAGTCGGTCGCTCGGCATGCAACGCAGCGCGCCAGTGCAAAAAGCCGCACCGCCAACGCAACCGGCCGCAGCGCCGCAGCAAGCTGCCAAACCCGCCGCCCAACCGGCACAGCAGGCACCAGCGGCGCAACCCGCGGCGCAAACCGGTGGCAGAAGCTGGATGGGCCCGCTCGCCGGTCTCGCCGCCGGTATTGGTCTGGCAGCGCTGGCGTCGCACTTCGGCTTTGGCGAACAGATGGCCAACGGCCTCATGATCGCGCTGATGGTCGTGCTCGGCATTGTCGTATTCGGCTGGCTGATTCGGCGTTTCATGCCCAATCCGGGGCTGGCCGCACAGGGTGCGGGTGCCGGGGGCGCCACGCAACGCAGCCGCATGGAGGTGGCACGTGAGACCTGGCAGCCGGTCGAGACGCGTCCCACCGCATCGAGCCCGCTCACCGTGCCATCGGCCGCCGAGCCGGCTGGTGGCGCAACGGCCGCCACACCCGTGTCGGCCCCCGCACACGCCGCCGACGCCGGTGTCTCCGGCACAGGCTTTGGTCACCACGACACGACCGATGCGGCCGCGCCGGATGCTCCCGCCTTCGTCCTGCCGGCCGGTTTCGATGCTGACGGCTTCGTGCGTCAGGCCAAGGTCAATTTCATCCGGCTGCAGGCCGCCAACGACGAGGGCAACCTCAGCGATCTGCGCGAGTTCACCACCCCGGAGGTCTATGCCGAGCTGAAGCTCGACATCGACGATCGCAAGGGTGCTGCGCAAAAGACCGAAGTGATCGACCTCGAGGCGGCCATCGTCGATTACGCCGAAGAAGCCGACCGTTGGGTTGTGAGCGTGCGCTACAGCGGACGCCTGTATGAAGACGCCGGGGTGGTTTCGACGCCGCTCGATGAGGTTTGGCACCTGGTCAAGCCGCGCGATGGCAAGTCGGGCTGGCTGGTGGCGGGAATTCAGCAGGTGAGTTGATCACCCGATCATCTGACCCGGACAAACAATGAGGGCCCCAGTCATGGGGCCCTTTCAATTGGGCACCGCAGCAGTGCCGCTCCGTCCGTTTGCGCGGCTTTTGCGGCGCTCACGCCCCGTTCCGAGAATCCCGCATCGTCGAGCCAATTTCCCATTCCCGACGCCCGCGCAACTCAGACTGCTGCCGGTCTCCGCGCCCTCAGCCACGCCAGCACCCGCCAGCCCAGCAAAACCGCCACTGCCACGGTGTAGGGCAGCGGCGTCTGCACGCCCTTCTTCACTAACCACCAGTAGTGCAGCACGCCGAGCACCGGCACCACGTAGACCAGCGTGTGAAGGCGCGCCCAGTTGCGCTTGAGGCGCCGCCTGGCGGCATCGGTGGACGTGAGCGCCAGCGGCAACAGCAGCACAAAGCCGGCAAAGCCCACCGTCACGAAAGGCCGCTTGACGATGTCCTTGAGCATGGCCGGCCAGTCGAAGAACTGGTCAACGGCGATCCAGTTGAGAAAGTGCAGGCTGGCGTAAAAGAACGCGAACAGGCCGAGCAGGCGGCGCACGCGCACCAGTTCGGTCCAGCTGTTGAGTTGTCGCAGCGGCGTCACGCACAGCGTGGCCAGCAGCAGCACCAGCGTCCAGGTGCCGGTCGAGCGGCTGATGAACTCGATCGGGTTGGCGCCCAAGCCATTGTTGAACCCCAGCCAGACCAGCCGCGCCAGCGGCAGAAGGCAGGCGATCCACAGGGCGATGCGCAGCGCTTGCAGCCCAAGCGAGACGCCCGGCCGCCTGGTGACTGGTGTCGCCGACACTGCAGGCGTTGTCCCATCGCCGGACGGAACCGCGCCGCCCGCACCGCCTAGAACCACCGCTTGAGGTCCATACCGGTGTAGAGGCTCGCCACCTGCTCGGCGTAGCCATTGAACATCAGTGTGTCGCGCTTGCGGAACTCGCCGATCCGCCGCTCGCGCGCCTGGCTCCAGCGCGGGTGGTCGACCTCCGGATTCACATTGGAGAAGAAGCCGTACTCCGAAGGCTGCGCTCGGTTCCAAGCGGTGGCCGGCATCTTCTCAACCAGTCGGATGCGCGCAATCGACTTGGCGCTCTTGAAGCCGTACTTCCACGGCACGACCACGCGCACCGGCGCGCCGTTCTGGTTGGGCAGCACCTCACCGTAGACCCCAAGCGTGAGCAGGGTCAGCGGGTGCATCGCCTCGTCAAGGCGCAGACCCTCGACGTACGGCCACTGCAACACACGGCCGCGCACGCCGGGCATGGTCTCGGGGTCGGCCAAGGTGGTGAACTCGACAAACTTGGCATTGCCGGTCGGCTCGACCTTCTTGAGCAACTCGGACAGGGAATAGCCGACCCACGGGATGACCATCGACCACGCCTCGACGCAGCGCAGGCGGTAGACGCGCTCCTCGAGCGGGGCGAGCTTGAGGATGTCCTCGATGCCGAAGGTCGCCGGTTTTACGCACTCGCCTTCGATTCGCACCGTCCACGGCCGGGTCTTGAGCGTATGCGCATTGCGCGCCGGGTCGGCTTTGTCGGTGCCAAACTCGTAATAGTTGTTGTAGGTGGTCACGTCCTGGTAGGGCGTGAGCGTCTCGGGCACGGTCCAGCCGCTCTTCCTGACGCCGGCGAGCTTCTCGCGGGGGGCGGTCGCAGCACGCGCCTCATCAGGTGCCAGCAAGCCGCCAGTGGCCAAGGCGGCGGCACCGATGGCAGCGCTGGCCATGAAGCTGCGACGATCAAGGTAGGCGGCCTTGGCGGTGATCTCGGAAGACAGCACGTCGGGGCGGCGGATGAGGTGCATGGCTTTACTCGCGAGGGTGACGTCGATACAGACCGCGGCGTGGCGGGGTGGTTGCGATTCCGCCACCGCCTTACACGATCCCAAGAATATTTTCGACGCACAAGCATCAGGCTTACGTGGTGAGCCCGTCGTCCTGTAGCGTGGTCGGCTTCCAAATCGTCCAGGACGCCCATGCCCCGCAACCCGCCGCGTAACGCCCCTCTCAACCGCCTGTGGGACACTTTCCCCGAAACATCGGTTATCAAACGCTGGGCGGCCGAAATTGCCGCCGCCATTGCGCAGACAGGATCTGACACCAAGATCCGCCAAGCCTGGATCGACACCGGCCAAGCCGTTCTGATCAACCACCATGATTGCGCCGAGATCGAGGCGCTGATGCCGGCGATCGCAGCCAGCGCGGGCATCCGCCTCGAGGTGTTGGATGTCGATGGCATAGCGGAACCGTTCGATGCGATGAGCGGCGACGAGCCGGTGATGGTCTTCCTCCGCCCCGGCGAGTGGCAGGGTGGCGAAATGGACGAAGGCGGCACGGTGTTCGGCCGAGCGCGTGACCCGCGCTTCGACGCAGCCAGCGCCTATGTGTTTCGCCGCGTTCTGGCGGACGCGCTGACCGGAGCATGGCAAGGTCGCCCCATCATCGTGGTGACAACGATCGAGCGACTGGTGCAACTCGATCCCGCCTTGCGCGCCGCCGGCCTGTTCGACCGCAAACTCGCCCTGCCCGACGTCGGGGCGTGCGTACGGGCAGAGATCTTCATGGCCGACGCGGGGCAAGAGCGCTTCGACGACGCCGTGCGTCAGCACCCCGAGCGACTTGGTGGCGTGTTGGTGAACGAATTCGACTGCCATCGACGGCGCGGCTTGTTCGCGCGGGCTCTGGTGCGCAAACAGATCGCCTTGGGCCGCCTGCTCACCGAGCATGACATCATGGACTACGCAGCCTACGGAACCACCGAAACCGACGAGGCTCTGCCACTCGACCCTGACACCTTGTGGGCCACAGCGGTGCACGAGGCGGGACACGTGCTGGTGGCACACCTCGATTCGCGTGACCGGGTGGTGCCCGCCTTCTGCTCTGTACTGCGACGCGGCAGCACTGCCGGCATGGTGGTGATGCCGGGGAATGCACACAGCAGCGTGACCCCCGACCCGCGGGTGCGCGACGTGCGCCACAACATCCGCGTCAAGCTGGCCGGCCGCGCCGCCGAAGTGCTGATCTTGGGCGAGGACGAGGTAAGCGCGCGCGGCGCCTCGTCCGACATGAAATCGGCCACTGAACAAGCCACCGAAATGATCGGCTACTGCGGCTTGCCCCCGGCCCCGGCCGGGGAGGATGGCGCCGGCTGCAATCTCGCAGTGATCATCGGCGACCCGAGCAGCGCCGAGCAGGAGCGGTTGCGCCAATTGGTGCGCGACTACCTCGCGCGTGAGTTCGCCGTGGTCATGCAACTCCTTCGCGAGCACCGCGCCACCTTGGACGCCATCGCCCACCGACTGTGCGAGCGGACGGTGCTGGTGGCGGATGAGCTGGAGGCGCTGTTGCGCGAGTGAGTCGGCAAGGCCTGAGACACTTAATGATATTGTGCAGTGATCCAGTTACTCAACCTTGAATCTGAGATGGATTAAGGGATGACTCAAATCACAATGTGGGCCGGCGCCATCCTCTTCGGCCTCGCCATCCTCCACACCTTTTCCACTGCGCTCATCGAGCGGCTGGGCCACCGCTACCCGGCCCACCATGGCACGTTTCACCTGCTCGCCGAGGTCGAGGCGGTGTTCGGCTTCTGGGCCATGGTGTTGTTCGTCTGGCTGGTGTTCGCAGAGGGCACCGGCAAGGCGGTCGAATACGCCGACACGCGCAACTACACCGAGCCGCTGTTCGTCTTCGCCATCATGGTGGTGTCAGCGTCGCGGCCGGTGATGTCGGTGGCGCGGGCGCTGGTGGTGCGGCTGGCGGCGCTGCTGCCGGTGGACGACGCGGTGGCGCGCTTCTGGCTGCTGCTCACGCTGGTGCCACTGCTCGGCTCGTTCATCACCGAGCCCGCCGCCATGACGCTGGCCGCGATCATGCTGCTGCCGCTGGTGCGCAAGGACACGCCGGAGCGCTTCAAGTACGCCACCCTCGGCGTATTGTTCGTCAACGTCTCGATCGGCGGCACGCTGACCCACTTTGCCGCGCCACCGGTGCTGATGGTCGCCGGAACCTGGGGCTGGGACACGGCGTTCATGCTCACGCATTTTGGCTGGAAGTCGGCGTTGGCCGTAGTCATCAATGCGACCGTGCTGACCGCGGTGTTCCGCCGGCACCTCACCCTCGAGACACACGAGGCGGCCGAAGGTGGCCGTGGGGTGCCGCTGCCCATGCAGTTGCTGCATCTGGCGCTGGTCGCCGGGATCGTGCTGTTCGCCCACCACCCGGCGGTGTTCATGGGCATCTTCCTGCTGTTCATGGCGGTGGCCGCCGCCTACCCGCGCCACCATGACCGGCTGATCCTGCGCGAGGGGCTGCTGGTGGCGTCATTCCTCGCCGGGCTGGTGGTGCTGGGCGGCCTGCAGCAGTGGTGGCTCGAGCCGCTGCTGCTTTCGCTGTCGGCCGATGCCGTGTATTTCGGCGCAGCCGCCCTCACCGCCATCACCGACAACGCCGCGCTGACCTACCTTGGCTCGTTGGTGCCCGGGCTGGCCGATGACTTCAAGTATGCGCTGGTGGCTGGCGCTGTGGCCGGCGGCGGCCTCACGGTGATCGCCAACGCGCCCAACCCGGCCGGTGCGGCGCTGCTACGCGGGCGCTTTGCCGATGGGCAGATCGCGCCGCTCGGCCTGCTGGCGGGGGCGGCGCTGCCGACGGTGGTCGCGCTGGTATGCCTAAAGCTGCTCTAGCCGCCCCAGCAAGTCCTCCGCGCGCGCCCGCACCGCGGCGCGCTCTTCCGCCGAAAGCCGCTGCAGGTTCTTCACCATCAGCGCTGTCCGCGGGCTGCCACCCAACTCGGCCTCGTGCCGGTCGAGGAAATGCCAATAGAGCGTGGTCAGCGGACAGGCGTCTTCACCGGTCTTCTTGCCCGGGTCGTAATGACAGCCGGTGCAATAGTTGCTCATGCGCTGGATGTAGGCGCCTGACGCCGCGTAGGGCTTGCTCGTGAAGCGCCCGCCGTTGGCGTAGAGCGCCATGCCGGCGACGTTAGGCAACTCGACCCACTCCACCGCATCGACGTAGACCGCCAGGTACCAGTGCGCCACCTGCCGCGGGTCGATCTCGGCGAGCAAGCCGAACAGCCCGGTCACCATCAAGCGCTGAATGTGGTGGGCATAGCCGTGGCACAGCGTCTGGCCGATGGCCGCCCGCTGGCAGGCCATATGGGTCTGTCCGGTCCAGAACCAGCGCGGCAGGCCGCGCGTGTGGCCGAAGTGGTTGGCTTCGGCCATGCCCGGCATCTCCAGCCAGTAGACGCCGCGGATGAACTCGCGCCAGCCGATGATCTGGCGCACGAAACCCTCGACGCTGGCGAGCCCGGCCCGGCCCGCCTGCAGCGACACAAGTGCAGCATCCACCACCTCGCGCGGGTCGAGCAGCTTGAGGTTGAGCGCCGCCGAGAGTCGCGCGTGGTAGAGGAAGGGCTGGGCCGTCCACATCGCGTCCTGGTAGCGGCCGAACAGTTCGAGCCGGTGCTCGACAAAGTCCTGCAGCGCGGCGAGCGCCTGCTCGCGCGTCACCGGCCAGTCGAAGTCGTCCAGCGCGCCCGGGTTGTCCGGAAAGTGGCGTTTGACCGCAGCCATCACTGCCCGGGTGGTCGCGTCCGGGGCAAAACCCGCATGCGCCGGCACCAGTCCCGGACCCTTCTTGCCAAAGTTCGCCCGGTTCTCGGCATCGAAGTTCCAGGCCCCGCCGACCGGCTCTTTGCCATCCATCAGGATGCCGGTCTGCTGCCGCACATGACGGTAGAAGAACTCCATGCGCAACTGCTTGTAGCCCTTGGCCCAGCGCATGAAGTCCGCGCGGCTGACGATGAAATGCGTGTCGAGGCGCAACTCGAGGCGGCAGCCGGCAGCAGCGGTAGCTTCGCGCAATGCGCCCTCGAGCCAGTATTCCCCGGGCTCCACCAGCACCAGCGTCTCGGGCCTGCAGTCGCCCAAATAGTGAGCGATCACTTCCACCAATCCGCCCTGCGGCACATCGTCGAGCGTGTGGTAGGTGACCGGCCAGCCACGCGCACGCAGGCGCTCGGCGAAATGCCGCATGGCCGAGAGAAACAGTACCGTGCGCGCCTTGTGCGACCAGACGCGCTCGCCTTCGCCGCGCGCCTCAACCATGAGGATGCAGTCCTGCGCCGGGTCGAAGCCGTCGAAGGCAG
This sequence comes from Rhodocyclaceae bacterium, assembly GCA_018882975.1. Taxonomy (GTDB): domain Bacteria; phylum Pseudomonadota; class Gammaproteobacteria; order Burkholderiales; family UBA3065; genus UBA3065. Next base: position 14,316 of record VEQZ01000027.1, read on the forward strand.
ACGAGTGGTCGTCGAGTTGGTCGCCGAGGACCAGAACCAGATTACGCATGCACGACGCCTCGCCCCGGAGCCGCAAAACCGATGCTGGAGCGGGACCACCCGTCCACGGGCCAGCCAGCAGAAGTCACCGCTCGCCCTTTTTGCGGCACGCATCCGAGCAGTACTTGACCTGGTCCCAGTTCTTCTCCCACTTCTTGCGCCAGGTCATCGGCCGCCCGCAGGCCGCGCAGGGCTTGCTCGGCAGGAAGGATTTGTTGCCAGCGAAATCGCGTTTTTGTGACATGCGCACCCTAATCCCCAAAATCGAGGCCGATCTGCGGCGAGACCGGCTTTTGTCCGCGAGCCTTCGCAGCGGAGGGCCGCTCACCGCGCTGCCGGATCCCGCTCTTGCGGCTGCCATGCCGCGCCATCACCTCGGCAGCCTCGCTGCGCACCGCGTCGCGCCGGCGGAACGCCGCCATGCGCTCGCGCGCGGCACGGGTCGCCGCGGCAAAGTCAACCACCGGCGCCGGGTAATCAACCCCTATGCGCACGCCAAAATGCTGCTGCAGACCCGCCGGCAACTTCCACGGCTCGAACAGCCACTCGGTGGGCAGCGCCGCCAGTTCCGGGCACCAGCGCCGCACAAAAGCACCGTCCGGGTCGTGGTCGCGCGCCTGCTTGACCGGGTTGTAGATGCGCACCGCGTTGATGCCGGTGGTCCCCGACTGCATCTGCATCTGGCTCCAGTGGATGCCCGGCTCGTAGTCGGTGAACAGCCGCGCGAGGTGCAGGCCCGGCTCGCGCCAGTGCAGCCAGAGCGGAAACGCCGCGAACGAGACCAGCATCGCCCGCATCCGAAAGTTGAGCCAGCCGGTGGCGGCGAGCATGCGCATGCAGGCATCGACCAAAGGGTAGCCGGTCTGGCCGGCAGACCAACGCGCAAAATATTCCTGGCTGAAGTCGCCTTCGCGCATGCCGTCGAAGGCGCGCACCATGTTCCGATGTTCGATGGCCGGGGCCGATTCCAACTTCTGCATGAAGTGGCAGTGCCAGTAGAGCCGCCCTTCGAAACTTTTCAGCGAGGCCAGCCAGCGGCTGCGCGCCGCCGACGCCGGCTCGGCCTGCAGCACGGCGCGGTGGGCGTTGAGCGCCTCGACCGCCATGCTCAGCGACAAGGTACCGTGCGCGAGATGCGGCGAGATGCGCGAGCAGACGTCGGGCCCAGTAAGCGGGCTCGACATGCCGGTGCGGTAGGTCTCGCCCTTGTCCTGCAGAAAGGCGTTCAGCGTATCGAGGGCCGCCCGCGAGCCGCCGGTCTGTTCGAATGATGTCGCCTGGGGCGACACGGGAAGTGGCCATCTCATTCGCTCCAGCTGCGCCATGACCTCCCGGGGTGCCGGCGGCAAACGCTCCGACACACCGTGCAGTGGCCGGCGAATGCGCGTATCCCAGCGCTTCGACCAGCCGTTGCGCGACTTGAGTCGGCGGATCACGCCGTCCTGCGCAAACTCGTCCCACACCACATTGTGCTCACGGCACCACGCCGCCACCCGCAGGTCGCGCTCAAAAGTCGCAGCGTTACCGGTCTCCTGGTGTGACACCAGTCGCCCGAAGGGCCAGACGGCGTGGATCGCCGCCAGCACCTCGACCGCATCGCCGGTCATCCGGAACAAGCCGCTCCCGAGCGCACTCAGCTCCGCGTCGAGCGCATCCAGACTCTGTGCGATGAAGCGCCGATGCCGCGCCGAGCAATCCGGCACCTGTACCCCGGCCACCCCATGCACTGCCGGCTCCCAGACGAACAGCGCCAACATCCGGGCCGACTGGCTGGCCGCGCACAGCGCCGCGTGGTCGCGCACACGCAGGTCGCGCTTGAACCAGAGCAGGGTATTGGCGACGCAGTCGATCGGTGGCATGGTGTGTCGGACAGCGCCTAGCCAGCGCTGTTCAGCCCGTTCCGGCGCACGCAGAGTGCCAGATCCGGCACTGGCACCGGACACGACGGGGCGCTTGGGAACGCCGCCAAGTCTGCCGGAGGGCAAGCGTCTCGCAAGCTGGCCCGAGTTTTGCTCTAAACGTTGTGATTTGACACACGGGGACACGTTGTGACGCCCCAGCACGCTGCGAGACCTTGCTAAAACCCATGGACGCACCACAGGACCTGATCAAACCCCTGCCGCCCTCCTCTGGCGGCAACCCCTCGTCCAAGGGGGTTGGCGACGCCGCTGCCAAAACGGACGGTACGCCAAGGTTCGCCGATGCCATGCGCGCGGCCAAAGAGGCCCCGCGCGAAGGCGCCGGCAGACCCGAGGCGACGGCCAAGCCTGTCAAATACATGGCCCGCCGCGACAAGGAAACCGGCTTTCGCGGCAGTGGCAACAAGGATCTGGTCGAAGCCATGCTGCCCGGGGCAACGGCGGTGGGAGCCGCCGCGCCAGACCTTGCGGCCGGCCCCGCGCCCGGCGCCGCAGTACTCCCCTCCGCCAACGACGCGCAGTCTGGCAAATTGCCTGCACCGGCCGGCTTGGCCCCAGCGGGGGTGGCTCTGGCAATCGACCGCGCGATCGGCAATGCGCTTGTCGTGCAGGCCGCCACTGGCAATTTCCGCGCGCCAGATGCAGCGGCACCGCTTACCGCCGATGCGGCAAGAATTGCCAGTCAGGGCTTTGTCGCGGCCGCGTTGACTGTCGCTGATCCGGCCGTGTCCGGTTCAGCTGCAGCCAAGGCCGACGACGCCACTGGCGCGCTGGCCGGCAGCGGTCTTGCCGCGGCTGCGGCTCAGGCGGTGTTTGTGGCGCCCCTTGCCAATGCCGTGGCAGTCGCGGCAGCAACGCGCACCGATGAAGCGACACCGACGACCAGCGATGGCGGTCAGGACCTACCCGTCTTGGCCGATTCCTCGCGCTGGCTGGGCATGCGGCCGGATTCGCTGTCACTGACGCTGGCCGACCGCGCCCTCAGCGGCGACCCGGCAGCGCAGGTCCCGCCGCAGATCGAACAGGCGCTGCTGGCGCTCGACCAGCGCCTCGCCGCACTGGCGGACCCGGCAGGGGACGGAGCGGTGCAAGGTCCCACCGCGGCTGGTGCCACAAACTTTGCTGGCACTTTGGCCGGCGCCGCCGCTGGTCAAGGTCTGCCGAATCCCGCGAGCAGCGAGGGCGCGCAGCTACCAGTGCGCCTCAGCGTGAATGCGCCAGTCGATCAAGCCGCCCGCTGGGGTGCCGAACTCGGCGACCGTCTGGCGTGGGTGGCGAGCAACCGCTTCAGCGCGGCCACCCTGCAGATAAACCCGCCGCAACTTGGGCCCGTCGAGGTGCGCATCCTGATCAACGGCGACCAGGCCACTGTCAGTTTCGCGGCGGTGCAAGCGCAGACCCGCGAAGCGATCCAGCAGGCACTGCCGGTGCTTGCCACCAGCTTTGCGGCGCAAGGCCTCAGCCTCGGCCAGACCTCGGTCGGCCGCGACAACCTGCCGCAACCGGGCAACGGCGGTGGATCCGGCAATGGCAACGCCGCCTCGGGCCTGCTGGCGGAGATCGACGGAATCGATGCGATCACGGGTGCTGGCACCAGCACCCAGATGCGTGGCGGTCAGGGCCTGGTCGACACCTTTGCGTGAGGCTGCCAGCGGCGACGCCTCAGGCGCTCGCCAGCAACTCCCACGCGATCCTTGCCGCCAGAACCAGCAACAGGCTGGCGAACACGCGCTTGAGCGGCTTCTGGCGCACGCGATGTGACAAGCGCGCGCCGAGGGGCGCCAGCAGTACCGAGGTGGCGCCGACCACGGCGACCGCCGGCCACGCCACAAAGCCGGTCGAAGCGGGCGGCAATTCCGGACGCCCCCACCCAGCCAGGATGAACCCGACCCCGCCCGACACCGCGATGGGCAGACCGATCGCCGCCGAGGTCGCCACGGCCGCGTGGATGGTGCGCCGGCACCAGAGCAGGAAAGGTGCGGAGAGCGTGCCGCCGCCGATGCCGACGAGGCTGCTGAATGCCCCGATGACAAAGCCCGCACTCATGTAAGCGACGCGCCCCGGTGGCGCGGCGCCACCATGCGGCCGTAGGTCGAGCAGCATCTGCGTCGCCGCGCCGAGCAGAAAGAGCAGATAGATCACGCGCAAGGCATGCCCGGGCAAGGCACCGGCCAGGGCCGCCCCCGCCAGCGCCCCGACGCAGACACCGGGCGCCATGTCGCGCACCACGCCCCACTCCACGTAGCCCGCGCGATGGTGTGCCCGGATCGACGAAAGCGCCGTAAAGACGATTACGGCGAGCGAACTGCCGATCGCCGTCTGCACCAATACCGCCGGCCCATAACCGGCGTGTGGCAGCGTGTAGACCAGCGCCGGAACGATCACCAAACCGCCACCGATGCCGAGCAGACCCGCGAGGAAGCCGGATACCGTGCCGGTCAGGATGTAGAGCGCGAGGTCCATGGCGAAGAAGGTCCCCGGCGAGCCGCGATGCAGCTGCGCATCTTGAACCCAGGGGTTCAAGTCGGCCCTCCTGGCGGACACTTCGGGGGATTCCGCGTGGGATCCACACACCTGTGCCCATAGCCTGGCGGCCTGAGCGGAGCTTATCGGTTCAAAGAATCTGCAACTGAACCGCGGCCGCCGGGGAAGACGGTGAAGCCGCAAGCGCTGCATCGATCAGGTCGACGATGGCTTGCAGCCGCCTGCCAGTGGCGGCAGGCGTATTGAGGGACGTCGGGCCGGAACCCGTGAGGTGCGTGTGCGCAAGGTCGAGCGCGACCATCATGGCGATGCGCTCGACCCCTACCACCTTGCCGGAATCGCGCAGTTCACGCATGCGGCCATCCACATAGGCGGCAGCCTCGCGCAGCTTGGCCTCATGCTCGGCCTCGCAGGCGAGCCGGAAGTCGCGCCCCATGATCGATACGTCGACGCCAGGCACGCTTAGCTCTCCTCCGGTGCGACCACTTCGAGCAGGGCATCGAGACGGCGTCGGGCTTGGTCGTTGCGGGTGCGCAGGGCAGCATTCTCGGCCTCCAGCCGCGCGCTGCGCTCACGCTGACGCTGCAACTCGGTCACCAGTGCGGCGACGCGCTGCTCGAGGCGGGTGACGAGGTCGGCGTCCATACGACGCTAGCCGCCCTGCGCCCGGGCCAGCAGGCGCCGGTGCGGCACAGCCTTTGCGAGTAGCGCGACTGCGCCGAGATAGAACACCCCGGCGAGCACGTAGGGCGGGAAGTAGCGCGCCACAGCCGGCCAGAACTCGAAGAACGGCAAGTCGAAGCGGTGCGAGAACGCCCACCAACTCAGGTTGGACACCATGAAGGCCACGCTGAACAGCGCCGCGCCGAGCGCCAACAGTCGCACCGGCGCGAGCGGTTCGGGCCTGCGCGCCAGCCAGGCGCCACCCAGCCACAGCATGGCGTAGGTGGGCAGCAGACCCCAGTAGGCCGGCGTCATGCAGTAGGCACGCCAGGCATCGACCTCAACCGCGGCCAAGTCGGTGGCGAAGGCCAGCGCAAACAGCGCCGCGAAGGCACCTGCGCCACCGAGCAGCATGCCGCCCAGCAGGAACACGGCGAGGCTGGCATCGGGGATCGCACCGAAGTGATCGAAGCGAGTCGAGGCGAGCGCGAGCGCAAGGCCTGCCGCTGTAGCGACTCGAGGATTTTTGAACATGGTCGAAATTCTCATGTGAAGAATGATAGCACCGGCACCTCGCGGCACCGCCAGTGCTAGAAATCGGCGCGGACACCGAAGCGCCAGAGGCGGGTGTAATCCGCCGGGAAGCCGGCCATGCCGTCGCGTGTGTAAAGCGCGTTGCGCTGTTCAAACAGGTTGTCCACCGCCGCAAAGACCTGCAAATTCCCACCCACCTGCCGGGTCAGCAGCAGGTTGGTGAGGCGATACGGGCGTTGCCGAAAGCCATTGTTGTCGAAGTCGCCGATGGCAAACGCCGAAGACCGGTAAAGCTGGCTGAGCGTGACGCGCGTCGCCTCGTCGATACGCCAGTCGAGGGTCAGATTGAGGCCGTGCTTTGGCACGCCAGGGAGGACACGGTCGCGAATTGCCGCTTGACCCGTCGCCGGATCGGCCGCCTCCCGATCGATGAGCGCCTCGGTCCGAGTGTAAGCCAAGCGCCCCTGTAGCGCATCCGTCAGGTTCTGCACCCACTGCACCTCAACGCCGTATTTCCGGGTGCGGTCCAGGTTGGTGTTGACAAAGAAAGGGGACAGCGCGGTCGATGTGGCATAGATCTCATCCCGTAACCTGACATGAAATGCGGTGACATCGAGCCGCGTACCGACATACACATAGCGACCGCCGAAGCTCACGGTATCCGACCGCGCCGGCGAGATCAGACCGTTGAAGACCGGCGCGAATGTCACCGGGTCAGGCGCGGTGAAGCGGTCGATGTCGGGTGCCTGCGCACCACGCGTGTAACTGGCGAAAACGCTGAACCGGGCGTCCAAACGGCGATTGGCCCCCAGCTCCCAAGTGCCCAGGCGGTCATCGCCCGACACCCGGTTCGTCGCATCGGCGTAACGGTAATCGACGCGCTCACCGCGCAGACCCGCCGAAAGGGTGTTGACGCCCAGACGCCAGAGACCCTGCGCAAACACGGCGCTGCTGTCACGCTGGACCTGCGAGTTGCCAAAGCCGGAAGCCAGATCGCGGGTACCACGGAAGCTCTCGTAGCCCGCGAGCAGGCTGACCTTGCCGCCGACCCAGCGCAACACCGCACGGTCGGATGCGTAAAGGTAGTCCGACGTGAAAGGCCCAAAAGCACTGTTGAAGGCGTAAGTCTTGTCCTCACCGTTGTGGTCGTACTCGAGCGAGAAGCCCGCCCCGATGTCCGCCAGAAAGCCGGCATTGCCTCGCAAACTCTGGGAATCCTGACGGTTGTAGACGCCCTGCATCCCGGCATTGGCGTTTGGTCGCGTCGTCAGCAGTGCGCGCGGGATCGCCTCGCGGTAGATGGAAAGGCTGTCATACCCGTTGAACCCCGCGCGCAACTCGAGCCAGTCGGCGGGACGGAAACGCCCGCGGGCGTTGAGGGAATCGAGTCGATTGTCGTCGCGCTGGCCGCGGCGGTCGCGCTCGGCCAGGCCATCGCGCTCATCATGGCTCGCGTCGATGGCAAAACTGTAGCGATCGCGACTCTGCCCTAGTGAGAGCGTGGCGGCACGCTGGCCGTGGCTGCCGATATGTCCGCGCAGCGAGGCGCCGTCGTACTCGCGGGTGACGATGTTGATGGCGCCAGCCATTGCGCCCTCGCCGGCGGTCACGCCACCGGCGCCGCGGACGATCTCCACGCGCTCTACCGATGCCAGGGGGATGTTGCCGAGAAACTGCGCGGCCGAATCGATCTCGTTGACGCGGTAACCGTCGATGGTGATCACGACATTCTGGAATCCGGACTCCAGCCCGTAACCGCGCATGTCAATGACCCGCTGGTTGGGGTTGCCGAAGCCCGGCAGTACAGTGAGCGAGGTCTGGCTGGCGAGGAAATCGAGAAACGCCGCCGCGCCCGACCGCTCGATGTCCGCGCGCGTGTAAACCTCCACCGCAAACGGCGCCTCTTCGACATGAAACGGCTGACGCGTGGCGGTGACCAGCACGGTGGCGTCGGTCACCGGCTCGGCGGCCGATGCGGGCCGCACGATCGGCAGCAAGAACAGAGGCAAGACAAGGGGGAACACAGCAAAGCGGCCGCGCGCGCGCTGGCGCCGACCCTTGAACAGCTTGGACATCTGGCAGGACCTTGATTCAGCCAGCGCAAGAACCCCGTACGCCAAAGTCGGAACGGCGGCCTTGCGGCTCGCCTTGCCAGCGCCGCAACACGGTGCGGGCCGGGTCCCAGGCCGGTCTCCGGGCTCGTGACGTGGACTTGGGTCCGGAGGTCGCCGCCTTCCCGGTTGCCCAGTGGCCTCTGGCGACCCCGCGTCACCTACCGTTGCGGGGGCAGCGCGGGCATCCCACCCGCTTCCCTGTTTCACCCGCCGCATGGGGGCGCGGGCACCTGGAACGCCTCCAGATTACCACGAGCCATGGCGGCACCCTCACCGGGGCGCGGCCCGGGGGCCACTCACAAGGCCGCCGATGACCCTCCTATCCACGAGGTTTCATCAACAAATCAGTGATTTATGGGGGTGCTAGAATAAGCCCGCATGAGCGTCCCCACCACCCTTCAGCCCTTCCCTACCCCGCCGTCGCCCGCCGATGGCGCCCTGCCCGCGGCCGACCTCGTCGATCACTACGGCCGACGCATCCGCTATCTGCGCTTGTCCGTGACTGATCGCTGCGACTTCCGCTGCACCTACTGCATGGCGGAAGACATGACCTTCCTGCCACGCGGCGACATCCTCTCATTGGAGGAATGCCTGCGCGTGGTGCGCGCCTTCGTCGCACTGGGGGTCGACAAGGTCCGTCTTACCGGCGGCGAGCCGCTGGTCCGGCGCGACATCCTGTGGCTCATCGAGCGAGCCAGTTCTTTGCCCGGTGTGCGCGAACTGGTGCTCACCACCAATGGCAGTCAACTCGGCAAGCTGGCGCAGCAGGTTCGCGACGCCGGCGTGCGGCGCATCAACGTCAGCATCGACTCGCTACGACCGGAGCGCTTCCGCGCCATCACCCGCACCGGCAGCTTGGACAAGGTGCTGGCCGGCATCGACGCGGCGATCGCCGCCGGCTTCGAGCGCATCAAGCTCAACACGGTGATGCTGCGCGGCGTCAACGATGACGAATTCGAGGATCTGGTCGACTTCGCCATCGGCCGCGGCATCGACATCAGCTTCATCGAGGAGATGCCACTCGGCGACACCGACCACGCCCGCATCGACACCTTCATGACGCAGGACGAGGTGTTGCCGCGTCTGCAGGCGCGCTATGGGCTGACAGCCACCAGCGAAAACAGCGGCGGACCGGCGCGCTACTGGCGGGTGCCGGGGCAGGCGACCCGGGTCGGCTTCATCAGCCCGCACTCGCACAATTTCTGCGACAGCTGCAACCGCGTGCGCGTCACCGCCACGGGCGATCTTTACCCCTGCCTGGGTCAGAACGACATGCTGCCGCTGCTGCCGGTATTGCGCGACACGGCGGCGGGCTTGGCCGCAGAAGATGCCGACACTGCCCTGCTGGATGCGATCCGGCGCAGCATGGGCATCAAGCCGCACGGACATGACTTCGACATGCGCAAGCCCACCCCTGCGGTGGTGCGCTTTATGTCGATGACCGGCGGCTGACGGGCTTGCAGCCCGCTCCAGGAGCTTGCGACCCATGACGCAGGCTCTCGACCTGAGCCACACCGAAAATGGCATCGTCACAAGCGGCGGTGGCTCCGATCGGCCGGGCGTGACCGGCCTGATCCTGGCGGGCGGCGAGGGGCGACGCATGGGTGGCGCCGACAAGGGGCTTTTGTTGTTTGACAACCGACCGCTGGCACGCCACACCGCCGAGCGACTATGGCCACAGGTCGATGCGCTGCTACTAAGCGCCAACCGCAACCTAGATGCGTACCGCGCGCTGGGTTTTGAGCCGCTGGTCGATGAGGTGAGTGATGGTGCGCGCAGCGCCGGGCCGCTGGCTGGTATGCTGAGCGGGCTCACGCGATGCACCACCCCATGGATGGTGTCCGTGCCCTGCGACTCGCCGCGATTTCCCGCCGATCTGGTCGAGCGTCTGCTTGCCGCCGCTCGCCAAGCCGATGCGCCGGCGGTTCTGGCGGCCACCGACGCCGGCCCGCACCCGGTGTTCATGCTGCTGCGGCGCGACCTGCTGCCGAGCCTGCGCAGCTTCGTCGCCGGCGGCGGACGCCGCGTGCGCGAGTGGCAGAACGCGGTGGGGGCGGCCACCGCCCGCTTTCCTGACGAAGCGGCATTCACCAACATCAACACCCCGGACGACCTGACACGTCAAGGCCCCGCCTGATCCCGCCGGGCCGCCCGCACACCACCCCCCCC
>VEQZ01000028.1 GCA_018882975.1 Rhodocyclaceae bacterium
GGGGTGGCGCTTGCGCACGGCATGGCCGGGGAAGACCTGCCCGTGCACACAGACGCGCACCCCGGCAGCACCGGCGTCGGTGGCCACCCGGACGGCGTCGAGCAGGTTCTGCGGGCCGTCGGCCGACAGCGCGGTGGCCGGGCGCATGGCCGCGGTGAGGACCACCGGCTTGGCAGCGAGCAGCGTCCGCGCGAGGAAATACGCGGTCTCCTCCAGCGTGTCGGTGCCGTGGGTGATGACGATGCCGTCGAGTTGGCCGTCCTTGAGGCCTTCGACCACTTCGCGGTGCAGGTCGGTCCAGATGGCGAAGGACATGTTCTTGGAGTCGACCTGCGCCACCTGCCGCGTCTCGAGGTCGTAGTCGGCGAGCGCGGGCACCGCGGCGACCAACTGGTCGACCGAGAGCGCCGCGGCGCGGTACCCGGTGCCCTGCGCCGGCGAGTCGGCCACGCCGGCGATGGTGCCGCCGGTGCCGAGGATGAGGATGCGCGGCAGTCGCACGGCTCAGCCGGCCAGTTTCTTGCGCAGCAACTCGTTGACCTGCGCCGGGCTGGCCTTGCCGCGGCTGGCCTTCATCACCTGCCCGACCAGCGCGTTGAAGGCCTTCTCCTTGCCGGCCCTGAACTCGGCGACGCTCTGCGGATTCGCAGCGAGCACCTCGTCGATGATCGGCTCGATGGCTGAGGCGTCGGTGACCTGCTTGAGCCCCTGCGCCTCGATGATGGCGTCGGCACTCGCGCCCTCGCCGTTCCACAGCGCCTCGAAGACCTTGCGCGCGATATTGTTGGAGATGGTGTTGTCGGCCACCCGCGCCAACACGCCGGCGAGTTGGGCCGGAGACACCGGCGACTCGCCGATGCCCTTCTCCTCGCGGTTGAGGCGCGCGGCGACCTCGCCCATCACCCAGTTGGCGGCCGGCTTGGCCTGCGCCGCGCCGGCGGCGGCGACCACCGCCTCGAAGTAGCGCGCGGTGTCGAGGCTGGCGGTGAGCTGGCCGGCGTCATACGCCGACAGCCCGTAGTCCGCGGCAAAACGTGCCTGCATGGCCGCCGGCAGTTCCGGCATACCGGCCTTGACGCGCTCGATGCGCGCCTGCTCGATGACCAGCGGCGGCAAGTCGGGGTCGGGAAAGTAGCGGTAGTCGTGCGCGTCTTCCTTGCTGCGCATCATGCGCGTCTCGCCGGTGTCCGGATCGAACAGCACGGTGGCCTGCTGGATGGTGTGGCCGTCCTCGATCTGCTCGATCTGCCAGCGGATCTCGTAGTCGATGGCCTGCTGCAGGAAGCGGAAGGAGTTGAGGTTCTTGATCTCGCGGCGGGTGCCGAGCGGCTCACCGGGGCGGCGCACCGACACGTTGGCGTCGCAGCGGAACGAGCCTTCCTGCATATTGCCGTCGCAGATGCCGATCCACATCACCAGCGCGTGCAGGGCGCGGGCGTAGGCCACCGCCTCGGCGCTGGAGGTCATCACCGGCTCGGTGACGATCTCCAACAGCGGCGTGCCGGCGCGGTTCAAGTCGATGCCGGACATGCCGTGGAAGTCCTCGTGCAGCGATTTGCCGGCGTCCTCCTCGAGGTGGGCGCGGGTCAGCTCGACCTGCTTTGTGTAGGCCTTGTCGCCCTCGCCGACCTGGATAGCGATGCTGCCGCCCTGCACCACCGGGATCTCGAACTGGCTGATCTGGTAGCCCTTGGGCAGATCCGGGTAGAAGTAGTTCTTGCGTGCAAACACGCTGCGCGGCGCCACGTGCGCGCCGATGGCGAGTCCGAAGGCGATGGCCCGGTCGACCGCGCCCTCGTTCATCACCGGCAACACCCCCGGCAGCGCCATGTCGACGGCGCAGGCCTGGCGGTTGGGCTCGGCGCCGAATGCCGTCGACGCACCGGAAAAGATCTTGCTGCGGGTCGAGAGCTGGACGTGGGTCTCGAGCCCGATGACGACTTCCCAAGTCATTGCGCACCTCCCGCGCCGGGAGCACCGGCAGGCGGCATCCGCAGGTGGTGGTCGGTCGTCTGCTGGAAGCGATGCGCGACGTTGAGCAGGCGCGCCTCGGAGAACGCCCCGCCGATCAGTTGCAGGCCGACCGGCATACCGCCCTCGCCAAAGCCGCACGGCACCGACAGCGCCGGCAGGCCGGCCAGGTTGACCAGCGTGGTGTAGACGTCGCCCAGGTACATCTGCACCGGGTCGGCGGTCTTCTCGCCCAATTTGTACGCCACGGTGGGTGCGATCGGCCCGGCGATGACGTCGCAGGCGCTGAACGCCGTCGCAAAGTCCTCGGCGATGCGCCGCCGCACCTGCTGGGCCTTGAGGTAATAGGCATCGTAATAGCCGGCCGACAGCACATAGGTGCCAACCAGGATGCGCCGCCGCACCTCGGCGCCGAAGCCCTCGGCGCGGCTCTTGGCGTACATGTCAGCGAGGTCGGCGTACTCGGCGGCGCGGTGGCCGTAGCGCACGCCGTCGTAGCGCGACAGGTTGCTCGAGGCCTCGGCCGGGGCGATGACGTAATACGCGGCGATGGCGTACTGCGCGTGCGGCAGGTCGACTTCGACGCGCTTGGCGCCGAGCGCCTCCAGCTGGGCGATGCCGGCCTCGACCGCGGCGCGCACGTCGGCGCTGACGCCGTCGCCGAGCCAGCCGCGCGGCACACCGACGCGCAGGCCGTCGAGCGGCTGGTCGAGGTCACGGGTGTAGTCCTCGGCCTCGCGTTGCAGGCTGGTGGCGTCACGTTCGTCAAAGCCGGCCATGGCATTGAGCAACACCGCGCAATCCTGCGCGGTGCGCGCCATAGGACCGCCCTGGTCGAGACTCGAAGCGTAGGCGATCATGCCGTAGCGGCTGACCACGCCATAAGTTGGTTTGATGCCGGTGATGCCACAGAAGCCGGCCGGCTGGCGAATCGAGCCGCCGGTGTCGGTGCCGGTGGCCGCCGGCACGATGCCCGCCGCCACCGCCGCCGCCGAGCCGCCCGAGGAGCCACCCGGCACACGCGCCGCGTCCCAGGGGTTGCGCACCGGGCCAAAGGCGCTGTTCTCGTTGGTCGAGCCCATGGCGAACTCGTCCATATTGGCGCGGCCGATGGTCACCAGCCCTGCGGCCTTGCCGCGCGCCACCACTGTGGCGTCGTAAGGCGCGACGAAGTTGCCCAGCATCTTCGAGCCGGCCGTGGTGCGCCAGCCCTCGGCGCAGAAGATGTCCTTCTGCGCAAAAGGGATGCCGGTCAGCGGGCCGGCACTGCCTGCGGCACGCAGCGCATCAGCGGCGCGCGCCTCGGCCAAGGTGCGCTCCGGGTCGAGCGTGATGAAGGCGCTGAGGGTGGAGGCCTGCGCGCGCGCCAGCGCCTCGGTGGCGAGCTCGACCGCGGAGACCCGGCCGGCGGCGAGATCGGCGGCCAGCGCGATGATGGTCGCGCTCATGCCGGGCACCGGTACGCCACAACCAGAGTCGGCGGCACGCCGGGCCGGCCGGCTGGCAACCGCGCTGCGCTGATACTGGGCGCTGCGCTGATAGTGACGCGCGCGATCATTCGATGACTCTCGGCACGAGGAACAGGCCGCGCTCGGCGGCCGGGGCATTGGCCATCAGCGCGTCGCGGCAGTCGGGCTCGGTCACCGCATCGGGCCGCAGACGCAGCGACACATCGTGCGCGTGCGACATCGGCTCGACGCCGGTGGTATCGACGGCCTGCATCTGGCCGATCAGGTCAAGGGTGCGATTGAGGGTGTCGAGGGTCGGCGCGACCTCGTCATCGGCAATGGCGAGACGGGCCAGCCGGGCGACCTTGCGGACATCGTCGGGGGCGAGAGGCATGGATTTTTACTGGGGGCTCGAGGGTCTTGCCGCAGCGCACCATCGGGGACAGACCCGACTGCCGGAAGCGGCCACGCTCCGGTATCATAAGCGTTTGCCAGTTTGGTCGGTGGACTCCCCAGCGGCCGCCACACGGAAACGTACTCGAATGTTCGGCTTTCTCCGCAGCTATTTCTCCAACGATATCGCCATCGACCTCGGCACCGCCAACACGCTGGTTTACGTGCGCGGCAAGGGCATCGTGCTCGACGAGCCCTCGGTGGTGTCCATCCGCACCGACCAGAACGGTCGCCGAGTGATTCAGGAAGTCGGCCGCGAAGCCAAAATGATGGTCGGCCGCACGCCCGGCAACATCGAGGCGGTGCGTCCGCTCAAGGACGGCGTGATCGCCGACTTCACCGTCACCGAGCAGATGCTCAAGAACTTCATCCGACGGGTCCACGATTCGCGCCTGCTGGCCCCCGCCCCGCGCATCGTCATCTGCGTCCCCTGGGGCTCGACGCAGGTGGAACGGCGCGCCATCCGCGAGTCCGCGCTCGGCGCCGGCGCCTCCAAGGTGTATCTGCTGGAGGAGCCCATGGCGGCGGCCATCGGTGCCGGTCTGCCAGTGGAAGAAGCCACCGGCTCGATGGTCATCGACATCGGTGGCGGCACCACCGAACTCGGCGTGATCTCGCTCGGCGGCATCGTCTACGGCAATTCGGTGCGTATCGGCGGCGACAAGTTCGACGAAGCCATCATCAATTACATCCGCCGCAACTACGGCCTGCTGATCGGGGAGACCACCGCCGAGGAAGTGAAGAAGCGCATCGGCTCGGCCTACCCCGACAGCGATGTGCGCGAGATGGAGATCAAGGGGCGCAATCTGGCCGAGGGCGTGCCGCGCAGCTTCATCATCAGCAGCAACGAGGTCTACGAGGCGCTGCAGGAACCGCTCAACGCCATCGTCTCGGCGATCCGCATCGGCCTCGAGAAGACGCCGCCGGAACTTGGTGGCGACATCGCCGACCGCGGCATGGTGCTGACCGGTGGTGGCGGCATGCTGCGCGGCCTCGACCGGCTGCTGTCGGTCGAGACCGGCCTGCCGGTGGTGGTCGCCGAAGACCCGCTGACCTGCGTGGTGCGCGGCTGCGGCCTCGCGCTCGACCGCATCGACCAACTCGGCAGCGTGTTCGCCCAAGAATAAGTCGAGCCGCCACGGGGCCCCTTGGCCATGCAACCGGTTGCGCGTCGTGACCCGGCCCTGTTCCGGCACGGCATGTCGCCGGCCAGCAAGTGCCTGATCGGGCTCAGCCTGTCTGCGGCGTTGGTGGCGCTTGATGGTCGCGCGGAGTGGGCTGCGGCGCTGCGCAACAATCTCGAGCGGGGCATCGCGCCGCTGATGATCGCGCTCGAACTGCCCGGCGAAGCCGCGCGCGAGGTCGGGCGCGGCCTCACCACCCACGGTGAGCTGCTGCGCGAGATCGCCCGGCTTGAGGCCGACAACGAGCGTTTGCGCACCACCGCGCGCAGCCTCGACATCCTGCAGCGGGAAAACGACGAACTGCGCACGCTGGCTGGCTTGCCGGCGGAGCGGCTGGAGCTGCGGCGCACCGTGCAACTGTTCCAGCGCGGCCGTGGAGTCGCCTCGCAGCGCTTCCTGATCGGCGCCGGCACCCGCGAGGGCATTCGCGAGGGCATGGCGCTGGTGCACCCGGAGGGCGTGGTCGGCCAGGTGGTGGCTGTCGGCGAGACCACTGCCGACGTCGCCCTGATCACCGATGCCGGCCAAAACACGCCAGTCGAACTGGCGCGAACCGGCGTGCGCGCAGTGATGGTCGGCGAAGGCATGCCCGACCGCGCCAGCCTGCGCTTTCTCGCCAGCAATGCCGACGTGCAGCCCGGCGACCTGCTGGTCACGTCCGGGCTCGATGGCTATTACCCCGCCGGCATGGCGGTCGCCACCGTGCTCACGGTCGAGCGCGACGCGCAGTCCGACTTTGCCCGGGTGATCTGCAAGCCCGCCGCCAGCGTGGACGCGCGGCGTCACTTTGCGGTGGTGGTGCCGGCTGCGCCAGCGCCCGCCGCCGCGGTTGCGCCGCCGGAAGCGCCAGCCAAACCGGCGCCGGCACTGTGAACACCGCCTACAACCCGGGCGAGCGGCGTGGCCGGCCTTCCGGCCAACTCGGCGCCGTGCTGCTCTCGGTGGCGGCCGCGCTGGCCCTCGACCTGGTGTCGATGGGCGCCACCCTGGATGCCCTGCGTCCCGACCTCACGCTGCTGGTCCTGCTCTACTGGAGCACACGCCAGCACTCGCCCGCCAATGTCTGGACCGCTTGGGCGATCGGTCTGCTGCGCGACGTCGCCACGCTCAACCCGCTGGGCCTGCACGCCGGCCTGTATTGCCTGAGCGCGTGGGTCGGCATGGGTTTGCGCAAGCGCCTCGAGACCATGCCGCTGCCAGGGGAACTGCTGCTGGTGTTTCTGGTGCTGCTCTCGGGCTCGGTGCTCTCATGGGGGGTCGGCCTGTTGATCGGTGGCCGCCCCTCGCCGGAATCGCATCTTGCGTCGCCCTTGATCGGCACACTGATCTGGCCGGTGATCCGCATCATGCTCGATGCGCGTCGGGGCAGACGGAGCCATGCCGGCAAGGACGATTGACGGGCTGCGGCGATGAAACTCACCACCCGCCAGGAGATCACCCGCAACAGCCAGTATCAGGCGCGCCTGCAGATCGCCGCAGTGTTCATCGTGGTGGTGTTCCTGGTGCTGATCGGGCGCCTTACCGTGCTGCAGACGGTTCAATACGACTACTACCATACGCTGGCCGAGAGCAACCGCATCAGTCTGGTGCCCTCGCAGCCCAACCGCGGGCTGATCACCGACCGCAACGGCATCGTGCTGGCGGAGAATCGGGCGGTGTATACGGTCGAGATCTACCCCAAGGAGATCGACGACCTGCAGGCCACCCTGCGCAACCTCGGCGGTGTCATCGACCTGAGCGAGAGCGACCGCCGGCGCTTCGACAAACGCCTGCGCGAATCGCGCAACTTCGACAGCATCGCCGTCAAGTCCTTCCTCACCGACGCCGAGGTCGCGCGCTTCAGCGCCAACAAGTTCCGCCTCAAAGGCGTCGAACTGACCACCCACTTGTTCCGCAGCTACCCGATGGGCACCACGGCTGCGCACATCCTCGGGCACGTCGGCCGCATCAGCCCGCAGGACAAGGCCCTGCTGGAGTCGCGCGGGCAGACCGCGGCCTACCGCGGCATCGAATCGATCGGCAAGGACGGGGTCGAGAAGACCTACGAGACCGACCTGCGCGGCGTGGCCGGCTATGCGCAGGTGGAGACCGACGCCGCCGGGCGCGGCGTGCGCACCATCGCCCGCAAGGCCTCGGTCCCCGGCAATAAGCTGCGCCTCGCCGTCGACATCCGGCTGCAGAAGATCGGCGAGGAGGCGTTTGGCGGACGGCGTGGCGCGGTCGTCGCGATCGATCCGGCCACCGGCGATATTCTGGCGCTGGTCAGTCAGCCGAGCTTCGACCCGAATGCCTTTGTCGACGGCATCGATCCGGCGATCTGGCGTGAGCTCAATCAGTCGCTGGACAAGCCTCTGACCAACCGACCGCTGCGCGGCGCCTATCCGCCGGGCTCGACGATCAAGCCGTTCATGGCGCTGGCCGCGCTCGAGACCGGCACCCGCTCGCCGGAGCGCACCATCGTCGACCCCGGCTTCTACACCCTGCCCGGCCAGGGCCACCAATACCGCTGCTGGAAGACCGAGGGGCACGGCAGCGTCGATCTGCACCGCTCGGTGGTGGTGTCGTGCGACACCTACTATTACGGCTTGGCAGTGGAGATGGGCATCGAAAAGACCCATGATTTTTTGGCGCGCTTTAACTTCGGCAAGGCCAGCGGCATCGACATCGAAGGCGAACGCAGCGGGCTCAATCCCAACGAAGCGTGGAAGCGCGCGCGCTTCAAGGACAAGTGGTACGCCGGCGACACGGTCTCGGCCGGCATCGGCCAGGGCTACGTGCTGGCGACGCCGATGCAACTGGCCTATGCCGCCGCGGTGCTGGCCAACCGCGGCACCGCGTTTCGCCCGCATCTGGCCAAGGAGATCGTCGACCTGCAGAGTGGCAAAGTGCGCCGCATCGAACCCAAGCCGGCCTATGTGACACATTTCAGCGACGACAACCTCGACCGCGTGCGCGAAGCCATGGTCGGGGTGACGCAACCGGGCGGCACGGCGGCGCAGGCGGCGGCTGGCGCGCCCTACCGCATCGCCGGCAAAACCGGCACGGCGCAGGTGATCGGCATGAAGCAGGGGCAGAAATACAAGGAGAGCGAGGTCGATGAACGCCACCGCGACCACGCCTGGTTCATCGCCTTTGCGCCGGCCGACGACCCCAAGATCGCACTCGCCGTTCTGGTCGAGAACGGCGGCCACGGCGGCTCGGTGGCTGCGCCCATTGCGCGCAAGATGATGGACTGGTGGATCCTCGGCAAGGCGCCCGGGGCCGAGCCAACCGCCGGCGAAGGCGCTGCGCATTGAACCCGCAGTTGCTCCGCTTCAGCCGCTTCCTGCTGCGGCCGCTTGACCCGCAGCTGCTTTCCCTGCTGGGCGTGCTGTCGCTGATCGGCCTGATCACGCTGTATTCGGCTGTGGACGAGTCGCTGCCGCGCTGGAGCGCCCAAGTGCTCAATTTTGGCGCCGCGCTGCTCTGCATGTGGCTGGTGGCGCAGGTCTCGCCCTCGCGCATCGCCGCCCTGGCGGTGCCGCTCTACCTCGTCGGCGTGCTCCTGCTGGTGGCGGTCGCGGTCAACGGCGAGGTGGTCAATGGTGCGCGACGTTGGCTGCACGTGGGGGTGACCCGCATCCAGCCCTCGGAGCTGGTCAAGCTCGCCACGCCGATGATGATCGCCTGGTACCTGCACCGGCACCAGGAGGACCTGCGCGCCCACCACTTCGTGGTTGGCACGGTGCTGCTGGCCCTACCGCTCGGGCTGGTGCTGCGCCAACCCGACCTTGGCACCGCCATGCTGATCGGCGCTGCCGGTTTCTACGTGCTGTTCCTCGCCGGACTGCGCTACCGCATCATCCTCCTCGGTCTGCTCGGTGCGCTTGCCTCTCTGCCGGTGCTGTGGTCGGTGATGCACGACTACCAGCGCAAGCGCATCCTCACCCTGCTCGACCCTACAGAGGACCCGCTCGGCGCCGGTTATCACACGATTCAGGCGATGATCGCGGTCGGCTCTGGCGGCCTCACCGGCAAGGGCTGGACCAATGGCACGCAGAGTCACCTCGATTTCCTGCCCGAGCGCCATACCGATTTCATTTTTGCCGTGTTTGCCGAAGAATTCGGCATGGTCGGCGCCGTGGTCGTGATCGGCCTGATCATCGCCATCGTGCTGCGCGGCCTGCGCATCGCCAGCAACGCCAGCGGACTCTTCTCGCGGCTGATCGCCGGCTCGCTGTCGCTCTCGTTCTTCACCTATGCCGCGGTCAACATCGGCATGGTCATCGGCGTGCTGCCGGTGGTCGGCGTGCCCCTGCCGCTGATCAGCTATGGCGGAACCTCCCTCGTCACCATGGGTCTGGGATTCGGAGTGCTGATGAGCATCCACCGCCACCGCGGCATGCTGGTCTCGCATTGAATCTGGTCCTCCTGTCGACATGCCACGCGCACTCCGCATCCTTCTCACCGGTCTAGCCTTGACCACCGCCGCGTCGCTGTCCGGCTGCGCCGCCGCCAAAGCGACCAAACCGGTCGCCGGCAAGGACGCCGCACGGACCGCTGATGCCTCGTCGCGCAAGCTCGCGCTCCTGGACATCCCGGTCTTCGTGCCGGACAACGTCGACCTCAAGCCCGAGGGGGAGCCGGCGTGGGGCCAGCGCTTCTACCGCGACGACGGCCCCGGCGACCGGCCGCTGAAACAACTCGACCAGATTCCTGATGCGGTTCCTGTCGACGAACCGCTCAACCGCTTCACCAGCCAGCCGTACACCGTGTTCGGCCGAACCTACACGCCGATGACGCAGGCCAATGGCTTCTCGCAGAAGGGCATCGCCAGCTGGTACGGCAGGCGTTTTCATGGCAAGCGCACCTCGAGCGGCGAGCCCTACGACATGTACGGCATGACCGGGGCCCACCCCACCCTGCCGATCCCCAGTTATGTCCGCGTGACCAATGTGGCCAACGGCCGTTCGGTGGTGGTGCGCATCAACGACCGCGGGCCATTTCACCCCGGCCGCGTGCTCGACCTGTCTTACGCAGCCGCCCATCGCCTCGGCTACGCTGCTCGCGGCAGCGCCGAGGTACTGGTTGAAGCCCTGCAACCGGGCGATGGCAGCCCACCACTGGCTGCGGCCGAGGCCACGCTCGCCGACGCCGGCGCCAGATCGGCCGCACCGCTGGCACGGGCCGAACCGATCCCGGCGCAGATCGACGACGGCGGCGCCGCGCGACTGGAGCCCGCCACGGCGCGGCCGCCGCGCAACGAGCCGGTGGACGACGGCCAATGGTTGCAACTGGGCGCCTTCGCCAAACGCGACAACGCCGAGGCCTTCCGGCAGACAGTCGGCACGCGGCATCCGGAACTCGGCGCCGGCTTGGTAGTGGTCGACCTTGACGGCAAGTGGCGTGTGCGACTCGGCCCGATCGCCGATCGCGAGGCCCTCAGTGCCCTGCGGGCCACGCTCAAGCAGACGATTGGCGTTTCCGCCGTCCCGGTCAAACCCTGAACCGTGGCGGCATGAGCGGCGCGGCTATACTCCGCGCCATGCAGATCACCCGCAGACTCGAGTTCGACGCCGGCCACCGCATCCCCAACCACGCCAGCCTGTGCCGGCACCTGCACGGCCACCGCTACGCCATCGAGGTGACGGTGGAAGGCCCGCTGGTGGCCGAACCGCACTCCCCCGAGCAGGGCATGGTCACCGACTTCTCGCATATCAAGGCCATCGCGCGTGGCCTGGTCGACGCCTGGGACCATGCCTTCCTGGTGCACGCCGGCGACACTGCCGTGCGCGCCTTTCTCGACAGCCTGCCGGAGCACCGCACCGTGGTATTCGAACAGCCGCCCACCGCCGAACACTTGGCCCAGGTGGCGTTCGCCCGGCTGCATGAGGCCTACGCCGCCGAATATGGCGAGCGACTCGCCCTGACCCGCGTGCGGCTCTACGAGACACCCAATTGCTGGGCCGATGCCGGACCGCACGATCTCGGGCTGTGAGCGAATGCGCTGGCCGCGCTTGACGGGCCAAGCACCGCCAGTGGTGCGCGCGCGGCGCCGCCTCTTGGTGGCGCATGGGGACGGCGGCGGACTTTGCCAAGCCTGACTATGGCCGGGACTGACACCGATGAATTGGCGCGGGCCATCGACGCGGTGCTGCCGCAGACGCAGTGCGGCGCCTGCGACTACCCGGCCTGCCAGCCTTACGCCAAAGCCATCGCCCGCGGCGAGGCGGCGATCAACCAGTGCCCGCCCGGCGGCGATCGGGTGGTTGCGCTGCTCGCCAGCCTGACCGGGCGTGCGGTTTTGCCGCTGCGCGAGCCGTGGCGGCCACCGGCGCTGGCGCTGATCCGCGAAGCCGACTGCATCGGCTGCACGCTGTGCATCCAGGCCTGCCCGGTCGATGCGATCGTCGGCGCCTCCAAACACATGCACACCGTGATCGCGGTCGAGTGCAACGGCTGCGAGCGCTGCCTGCCGCCCTGCCCGGTCGACTGCATCGAGTTGCGCGTGCTGCCGGAACGCAGCGTAGCCGAACGCGATGCATTAGCAGAGCACTGGCGGACTCGTTTCGAAGCGCGCGAGGCACGGCTGGCGGCGGAACCGGCGCGGCGAGCGCGGCGACTGGCGGCGAAGCGGGCGGCACACGGGCATGGCGCGGGGGACGATGGCAACAAGCCCGCGGCGCCGGAAACTCACCTCAGCACCACCCCCGATGGCCGCGCGGTGGACCGCCGGGCGGTGCTGCAGGCGGCGCTGGCGAGGCTGCGCGGGCAACGCGGCGGCTGACGCCGCGCCGGCGGATCACACCACGGTGCACGTCGCCCCTCCAGTGAGGGCAAGGCGCTTACCGCATCGCCTCGACCCCAGTCTCGACGCCGGTCTCGACCACGGGCACCCGCCGGGTGATGCCGCACAGCAACTGGTAGGCGATGGTGCCGGCGGCGGATGCCACCTCCTGCGCCGGCAGGCCCTCGCCCCACAGCGTCACGGCGCTGCCGACGCCAGCCTGCGGCAGGTCGGTGATGTCGGCGTAAAGCGAGTCCATCGAGAGCCGGCCGAGGGTGCGTGTGCGCACGCCATCGACGAGGATCGGCGTACCAGTGCCGGCGTGCCGCGGGTAGCCGTCGCCGTAGCCGCAGGCGACCACGCCGACGCGCGTCGGCCGCTCGGCGGTAAAGGTGCCACCGTAGCCCAGCCACTCGCCTGAACCCAAGTTCTGCACGCTGATGATGCGCGAGGTGAGCGTCATCGCCGGGCGCAGATCGAGGTCGCCGGGGGCGGTCTCGACGCTCGGCGCGACGCCGTAGAGCATGATGCCGGGCCGCACCCACTCGGCACGCGCCGCCTGGTGCCGCACCAGCGCCGCCGAATTGGCCAGCGAAAGCGGCGCCTGCAGGCCGCCGGCGGCGGCGTGGAAGCGCTCCATCTGCCAGTCGATGCCGGCCGGCTCGTCGGCGGTGGCAAAGTGGGTCATCAGCGTCAGGCTGCCGAGCCCGGACCAGGCACGCAGTCGCGCCGCTGCATCGGCATAGGCATGCGGTGGCAGGCCGAGACGGTTCATGCCGCTGTTCATCTTGAGGTGCACATCGATCGGGCGCGCCGGCTGCGAGGCGAGCAGCGCCTCCAGTTGCGAAGCCTCGTGAATGACGATGGCCAAGCCGCGCTCGGCGATCTCCGGCAGTTCGCTGGCCTCATAGAAGCCCTGCAGCAGCAGGATGGGCTGGACATGCCCGGCGTCGCGCAGGGCCACCGCGTCGTCCAGCGTGAGCACAGCGAAGGCGTCGGCGCTGCGCAGGGCGCGCGCCACCCGCAGCAGGCCATGGCCGTAGCCGTCGGCCTTGACCACCGCCATCAGCTTCGACTGCGGCGCCAGCGCGCGGGCCAGCGCGAGGTTATGCCGCAGGGCGGCGTGGTCGATGCGGGCGGTGAGCGGGCGCGGCATGGCAGGGCTTGGGCGACGACCCCCGATTATACGATTTTGCGCTGCAGCATCCGGCATCGCTGGCCGGCGCAGCCGGCGGACCAATGACAAGCCGGGCCAAGCTGGTCTGGAGCGCGTCTGGCGTAGACCTTTTCCGGTTTGCCGACTGTGACAGGCCGCAGCCCTGACGGCATGTTATAAGCCCTCGATGACACTCGCGCGCAAGCCCGGCCGTATCCCGCACTGACGATGGACCGCGGGTTCTACACCATCATGTCGGCGCAGTTCTTCTCGGCGCTGGCCGACAATGCCCTGCTCATTGCTGCCATCGCGCTGCTGCGCGACATCGGCTCGCCCGACAGCCACGAGCCCTTGCTCAAGCTGGCCTTTACCCTTTCCTACGTGCTCCTCGCGGCGTTCGTGGGTGCCTTTGCCGACTCCATGCCCAAGGCGCGCGTCATGCTGATCGCCAACGGCATCAAGATTGTCGGCTGCGTGATGATCATGGCCGGTCTGCACCCGCTAGTCGGCTATGCCGTGGTCGGGCTCGGCGCCGCAGCCTACTCACCGGCCAAGTACGGCATCGTCACCGAATACCTGCCGCCGGCCAAACTGGTGGTGGCGAACAGCTGGATCGAAGGCCTCACGGTAGCTGCAATTGTGTTTGGCTCGGGTCTCGGGGGCTGGCTGATCAGCCCGCACATCACCGGATTCTTCACCGACATGACGGTACGCGTCACCGGCATCCAGCCCGGCCAGGTTCTGGTCTACAGCATGGCCTGCATCGCCCTGCTCTACGGCGCCGCCGCGGTGCTCAACTGCTACGTCCCCGACACCGGCGTCGACCACAAGCCGGAACGCACCGATCCGGTGTCGCTGATGCGCGACTTCTCGCGCTGCGTGGTGCTGCTCTGGCGGGACAAGCTCGGCCAGATCACGCTGGCCACCACCACCCTGTTCTGGGGTGCCGGCGCCACCCTGCAATTCATCATGTTGCGCTGGGCCGAGGACCACCTGCAGATCCCGCTGCATGAGGCCACCTACCTGCAGGGCATCTTTGCCATTGGCGTTGCCGTCGGTGCGGTGCTGGCTGGCCGTCTGGTGTCGATCGACCGCTCGGTGGGCGTGATCTCGGTCGGCATCGCCATGGGCTTCGTGACCTGCATGATGACCGTGGTGCGCGATCCGATCCACGCGGGTCTGCTGATGACCGCCGTCGGCGCGCTCGCCGGTTTTTTCGTGGTGCCGATGAATGCGCTGCTGCAGCACCGTGGCCACCTGCTGATGGGCGCCGGCCACTCGATCGCGGTGCAGAATTTCAACGAGAACCTGAGCATTCTGGTGATGCTGGCCCTCTACTCCGGGCTGGTGGCCATCGACCTGCCGGTGAACGCGGTGATCCTGCTGTTCGCGCTGTTCGTCGCGGCGAGCATGTACGGCGTGCGGCGCTGGCATGCCTGGAACCTCGTCAATCACCGCGAGGAGTTGGAACGCCTCCTGGCTTGGGCCGCCGCGCACAGCCAGACGCCGGTGGAGTCCGGCGGGCGGCAGCCGCACGACCCGCATCGGCGGCCGGGGCCCTGACCGGCGACCTCAGGCGGATCGATCGGTCCGCTGTCCGGCGGCTGCCAGCACATCGCCCAATCGGCACAGGTCCTCCCACGCGCGCAGCTTTTCCTGCGGCGAGCGCAGCAGGTACGCGGGGTGGTAGCTCACCACCACCGGGACGCCGCGGTGCGCGTGGAGCGTGCCGCGCAATGCGCCCACCCGGCCGTCACCGCCGAGGAGCGCGCGCGCGGCAAAACTCCCCAACGCCAGAATCACCGCCGGCTGCAACAGCGCGATCTGCCGCTGCAGAAACGGCGCGCAGGCGTCCACCTCGTCGGGGGCCGGGTTGCGATTCTCCGGCGGGCGGCACTTGAGCACATTGGCGATGTAGACACGCGTGCGGTCGAAACCGATGGCCAACAGCATTTGGTCGAGAAGCCCGCCGGCACGGCCGACGAAGGGCTCGCCGCGCTGGTCCTCTTCGGCGCCCGGCGCCTCGCCGACCACCAGCAGGCGCGCCGTGCGCGAACCGGTGCCAGGGACCGCTTGGCGGCGCGTGCGGCACAGGCCGCAGGCCGAGCAGGCACGGATGGCGGCGTCGAGGGCGGGCCAATCGAGGGTGTCGACGGTGGCGGATGCGATTGCGCTGGCCACGGGTGCAGCGGCGAGCGCAGCGGTGGCAAGGCCGGCCGCGGTGCCGGGATCTCGCAGCGGCACCGCTGCCCGCAAACCATGCGGCGGCCACAGGCCGAGCTCGCGCAGGCGCGCCTCGTCGCGTTTCACAGCAGTTGCGCCATGACAATGGCGTCCTCGATCGGCCTGTCGGCACCCGCAGCGTAATAACCGGGCCGACGCGCGATCTGCGCAAAACCGGCGGCCACGTAGACCGCCCGCGCCCGTGCATTGCCCTCGCGCACCTCGAGCAGCAGACGCTGCGCGCCACCGGCACGCGCCGCAGCCCCGGCCTGCGCCAAGAGCCATTTGGCCAGCCCCTGCCGCCGACAGGCCGGCGCCACGGCCAGGTCCAGCACCTCCCAGTCGTCCGGGGCCGGCTGCACCAGAATCGCAGCCGCCAAGGCCGGACGCAGGGCGGCGGCCAGCAGCGGGTCGGCCGGCAGGGGCGCGGCCGGCGCCGCCTCGACCACCCAGCCGCGCGCTGTCCCGCCCAGTGAACCGGCAAAGTCCGCTTCGCTCCAGCGCGTGCCAGCGTGCGCCGCCAGCCGTGCCAGACGCGGCGCGTCCTCCGACAGCGCTGGGCGAATCTGCATGGCGGCGGCCAGCGGGGCAACAGTCATCGCGCCGCCTTCCGTGCAAGTTGCTCAGCGGCGGTGAGCGCGACCTTGTCGCGCACGTACAGCGGGCTGGCGTGCTCCGGCGCGGTGGCGAGGCCGGCGCGCAGGTCGGCCATGGCGAGCGGCAGCATGTCGATGGCGCGCGGGCGGGCCTGCGCGCTGACCACCCGGACAGTCGCCGGCAGACGGTCGAGCAGACGGCGGACGGCCGCCGACGGCCCCCGCCCCTGCTGCTGACGTTCCTGCGCAAGTGAATCGAGACGCGCCGACTCGGCGCCCGGGCTGCCGCCGTCGAGCACCGGCAAGCACACGGCCAAGCCATCGCCGATCGCGGCATCGAGCCCCGCCGGACACACCCAGCCCGCGGGTGGCTCGACACGGGCATCCCCCAATGCCTGCGCATCGGCGTCGGCACCCTCCCCGACGCGCCGGTACACGCCCCAGTAGATCTCGGCCATGCGCGCATCCAGCGTCGACAGCACCACCCCCGGCGGCGCCTGCATGGCCAGCACGCGCAGCGAGCAGAGCCCGACCAAGGGCAGGTTGGCGCCCAAGGCCATGCCCTGCGCCAAACCGCAGCCGATACGGATGCCGGTGAAGGCGCCCGGACCGGCGTCAAAAGCAATGGCGTCGAGCCTGTGCAGGCGGGTACCGGCCTCGGCCAGCAGGCGGCGCACCAGACCCGGGACCTGCTCCGAGGGTTTGTCGGCGCCGGGCGTCGCTGCGGCCGCGAACACGTCCTCGCCGACCCGCAGAGCAACGCTGCAGTCAGTGGTGGCCGTCTCCAGGGCAAGAACTCGCATGCGAAATGACCTTGAGCAAAGCCCGATGATACCGGCCCCTCCCTCGACACCGGCACGCGAGGCAGCCTGTCGCCACGGCGCTGCTTTGTGGCAGAGTGGCGCTCCCGGCCGCCATCCCGTCGCGCCGGCGCCCCGACACCACTCCTCCCCGCCATGTCTGCCACCGCCACCGCCGTCAACCGCCTGCAAGCCACCCTCGCCCTCGGCCAGCACCTCTGGCTCGACAACCTCTCGCGCGAACTGATGCAGAGCGGGCAACTGGCACGCTGGATCGCCGACGGCGTGCAGGGCATCACCACCAACCCGGCGATCTTCCAGAAGGCGATCAGCAGCGGCGCGGGCTACTCAGAAGACTTGGCGCAACTGCGCGCTAGCGGCATTGACGCCGAGGCGCGCTACGAGGCGCTCGCCATCGCCGACGTGCAGCGGGCCTGCGATGCGCTGGCGGCGCTGCATCGTGACAGCCGGGGCGACGCCGGCTGGGTCAGCCTCGAGGTGAGCCCGCATCTGGCACATGACGCCAAGGGCACCGTGGCCGCCGCCACGCGCCTGAGCGCCGCCGTGGCGCGGCCCAATCTGCTGATCAAGATCCCCGCCACGGCAGCCGGTCACGCCGCGCTGACCGAGGTCACCGCCCTCGGCATCAACGTCAACATGACGCTGATCTTCTCGCTGCCGCAGGCGGTCGCGACCGCCAAAGCCTGGGCGGAGGGCGCGCGCCGCTGGCTGACCGGCGGCGGCGACCCGGCGCGGCTCTACAGCGTAGCGAGCGTGTTCCTCAGCCGTGTCGACACTGTGGTCGACCCGTTATTGGAAGCAAACGGCAGCGCCGAGGCGCTGGCCCTGCGCGGCCAGTGCGCCATCGCCATGGCCAAGCTCTGCCAGCAACGCTACCTGGACTTGTTCGTGCGCAACGACCACCCGGCCACCTGTGGTGACCTCGCCCGCGCCGGCGTGCGCCCGCAGCGCTGCCTGTGGGCCAGCACCGGCACCAAGAACCCGGCCTACGCCGATACCCTGTACGTGGATGCGCTGATCGGCGCCGACACCGTAAACACCGTGCCCGAAGCCACGCTCAAGGCCTTTGCCGACCACGGCACGGTGGCGGCCACCCTCACTACGGACATCCCTGCCGCCGAGGCCGCCCTCGGCACGCTTAAAAGGCTCGGCATCGACCTCGCGGCGATCGGCGAGCAGTTGCAGAAAGACGGCCTGGTCGCCTTCGAGCAGGCCTACGACCAGATTCTCGCCAGCGTCTAGGCCGGCGCTTCGACAGCCGACCTGCGGCAGTCTAGACTTGCCGCACGAGGCGCTGTACTGACGGGCGACCGGCAAGGCAGCCGTGTCGCGCGCTACTGCAAGGTGTGGCGCATGCCCATCACCAGGAGTTGACCATGTATGAATCCGACACCACGCGGTTTATTCGAGACCTTCTGAAAAAGCATCCGGAAGTGATTGAAAAACAGAAGAAACACCGTGCAACCTGGTGGGAACGCAAGCCCGATCCGGCGCCCGTAGCGCAACTCGACGCAGCCAAGGTGCCGCGCCACTCTTACGAGTACTACCCCTTTGCCGGCAAATAGGCGACCGGTCGCACAGACAACAAGCCCCGCTGGCGTGGTGGCCGCAGGGGTGGTGGTGCAAGCGGCCGGGGGCGTGTCAACCACCCGGCTCACTCCGGCCGGATCAGGTCGCCCGCACAGTTGAGGTACATGGCAGCGACGCCGCGCGGCAGCGGCGCCGGCAGTTCCACCTCGCGCCAGACCAGATCCGTGGCATCCGCGTGCCGCACGCCGACCCGCAGCAGCCCGCCCGACACGGCGAGTTCGGCGAACAGTGCGCCACCCGCGTCGTCGTCCTGCAGGTCGGCCTCCAGCCGCGCACCGACGGCAGGCGCAGGCTCGACCGGACGCAGGGCGCGCCGGCTGTCAAAAGTCCGCGTAACGAGTTCAATGGCATCGGCACCACGAGCCTCGATGGCGGTGATCACCGGGTCGCTTTGCGCCGGACCTGCCGGATTGCTGCGCAAGCCCTTCTCGACGAGCAGATTCATCCCGCCAGCCTCGGTGTAGAGGTAGCCGCAGCGCACCGGGAAGCCGCCGGCGAGATCCACCAAAGGCACCACCTGCCACGCCGCCTGCGCCGCAGTTGCCGCCGAGGCAGCGGTGACAAGGCCGACAGCCCCGGAAAGCAGAAGCGCAGCGGCGCGCAACGCGCCGGTCTCAGCCGACTGGCGAGAAATTGATCGACCGCGTCGCCAGTACATGCTCCCAGAAGCGACTGAAGGAAGGCTTGAGGTCGTCCGGGTCAGGGGTCAGACGCGGCTCCGGCCGACGTGCGCCGGGCAGCGTGGCGATCGCTTCACGGTAGCCCGGGTTGAGCGTCGCCTGCACCTCGGCCACCTGGCCGCCCTGGATTTGCGCGAGACGCTGCAGGTCACCGATCCAGATCTCGTCGCAGACCTTGCGCATGGCACCGATGACGAACGCCCAGCGGTGCTCCGACCACGGAAACTGCGCGTGGAAGGGCCGATGGATCACGCCAATGACGCGGTCGGCGTCGGGACGAGCACCCAGCGACCACGGGTGCACCCAAGCCACACGCTCGTTGCCGGCAATCAGCGGCGGTTCCGCTGCCGGAGCCAGGGCCGGCGGCAGCGCCAGCAGGCCCGGCTCGCTCACCGCCTGCCCAAGACCGCCGGCTTCCGGTTCGAGTTGCACATTGCTGGCAGCGATCTGGCCCAGCTCTTCGTAACCGCGGTCGATCCCGGTGCCGCGACTCGAGAGGTGCGCGGCAAAGCGCTGCACGTTGTCGGCATTGAACAGGTAGGGGCGGCGGCTGAAGGTCGAGGCGATCCACTGCCACGACAGGTGATTGGAAGGCAGATCACCGTCGAGCAGATAGCCGTACATCCAGTCGGCACCCGCTCGCCAATGGATCTTGCGCATGTGCACCAGATAGCTGGCCAGCCACATGCGCTGATGATTGTGCAGATAGCCGGTGGCATACAACTCGCGCACCGAGGCGTCGATCACCGGCACACCGGTGGCGGCGCTCAACACATCCGCAGGCATCTCGCTGGTGTACAGCACCCCCGGCAGGGCATCGCGGATGTCCTCGACGATGCCGTCGCCGAGGTGACGCCAGACGTGCCGGAAAAACTCGCGCCAGGCAAGTTCCTGTACGAAGCGGTCGGCCGGACCGGACTCACCGCGCGCCACGACGCTGCTGAACACCTCCGGCACGCTGAGCAGTCCGTGGGTGATGTAGGGTGAAAGGCGGCTCACCGGACCACGTGCGTAGTCGCGATAGCGCCGGTACGCTCGCGTGTCGATGGCAGCCATGCGACGCAGGGCTTCCTCGCGCGTCGGCGGGAAGTCGGCTTGAGTGGGCGCGAAGTGGTCCAGTTCGGACTCGATGTCACGCAACACCCGGGCTTCGGCATTCGCGGAACTGTTGCGACCGCGCTGGTGCAGGCGGAGGTAACGTTTTCCCCGAAGCGAGTCGGTGTCGGGCATGCGCATGATGCAACCCCTTTGTCGTCGTAGACAATGCCTATCCTATACGTTGTTTGGACGCAATCCAAGGCTTTTGTCCTGAACACTTTGCACGCTATTCGCCAGCCGCTGGTCCGCGCGGCAGATCGGGGTCTGTTTTGTCCGGCCGGGGACTTCTGGATCGACCCGTGGCGGCCGGTCGCGCGCGCCGTGATCACCCACGCCCATGCCGACCATCTACGCCCCGGCTGCGAAAGCTATCTGGTGGCGCGCGAGTGCCTGGCGCTGGCCCGCGCCCGCCTGCCGGAGGGCGCCCGCATCGAGGCCGTGGAGTACGGCGAGGCGGTCACGCTGAACGGCGTCCGCATCTCCTTGCATCCGGCCGGCCACGTGCTTGGCAGCGCGCAGGTGCGCGTCGAACACCACGGCGAGGTGTGGGTGGTCTCGGGCGACTACAAGCTCGACCCCGACCCCACCTGCGCGCCGTTCGAGCCGCTGCGTTGCCACACCTTCATCTCGGAGTGCACCTTCGGCCTGCCGATCTACCGCTGGCCGGCGTCCGCGGCAGTGGCCGCCGAACTGGTGCGACTGCGCCGCGAGGCCGCCGCGCAGGGACTGCCCCTGTTGCTTGGCGCCTATGCTCTGGGCAAGGCGCAGCGGGCCTTGGCACTGATGGGTGACGATGCTGGCCCGGTCGCGCTGCACGGCGCTGTGGACCGCATCACCCATGTGTATCGAGGGGCTGGCGTGCCCCTGCCGGAGACGCAGGCAGTGGCCGACCTGCCACGCAAGCATGATTGGGCCGGCTGGCTGGTGGTGGCGCCACCCTCTGCGCTCAACGGTACCTGGGCGCGGCGTTTCGGTCGCGCGCCGCGGGTGCTCGCCTCGGGCTGGATGACGGTGCGCGGCGCGCGCCGGCGACGCGGCGTCGATGCCGGTCTGGTGCTGTCCGACCACGCCGACTGGCCCGGCTTGCTTCGCGCCATCGAGGCGACTGGCGCCGGGCGGGTGCTGCTCACGCACGGTCACACCGCACCCCTGGTGCGCGTGCTGCGCGAGCGCGGGCTCGACGCCGGCACGCTGCGCACCGAATACGCTGGCGAGGAGGGCAGCGAGGAACCGGGCGCAGATGCGCCAACGCACGATGCGGAAGCCCCGGGTGCCGTCGATGATGCAGCCGAGGCTTCCACAGGAATGTACGATCGAGCGTCCGACACGCCCGACACGGCCGTCGACGCATGAAGCGCTTTGCCGCCCTCTATCGCGCGCTCGACGCCAGCAACCGCAGCAGCGCCAAGGAAGCTGCGCTGGCAGCCTACTTTGCCGACGCAGCGCCGGCCGATGCCGCCTGGGCGCTATGGCTGCTCTGCGGCGAACGCCTGCCGCAGCCGGTGCCGGTGCGCGTGCTCAAGGCCGCAGCGATGCAGGTGAACGGACTCGATGAGGCGCTGTTTGCCGACTGCTACGAGGCGGTGGGCGATCTCGCCGAG
The DNA here is from genome assembly GCA_018882975.1 of Rhodocyclaceae bacterium. Lineage (GTDB taxonomy): Bacteria > Pseudomonadota > Gammaproteobacteria > Burkholderiales > UBA3065 > UBA3065. The sequence continues at coordinate 21,588 of VEQZ01000028.1, forward strand.
ACCATCGCGCTGCTGCTGCCCACCGGCGGCGCCGACGACGGCACGCCACTGGACCGCTGGATCGCCGAGCGCGTCATACCTTTGCGCGGCCTTGAGCCGGCCGAGCAAACCGCGCGGCTAGCAGTGGCATGGGGGCAGGTCGATTCGGCGGACGCCTTCGTCCTTAACAAGCTGCTCACCGGCGGCTTGCGCGTCGGCGTCTCCAAGGCCTTGGCGCTACGCGGTGTGGCCGCCGCCAGCGGCGTGCCGGCCACCACGCTGGCAGCACGCATGACCGGCGGCTGGACGCCCTCTCCACAAAACTGGGACGCGCTGGTATCTCCGGCAGATGTGCAAGCCGGCCGCGGCGCCCAGCCCTACCCGTTCCGGCTCGCCCACCCGCTCGACGGCGGTCCGGAGACGCTGGGTTCGCATGCGGATTGGCTCGCCGAATGGAAGTGGGACGGCATCCGTGGCCAGGTGGTCCGGCGCGAGAGCGCGCACCTTTGGTCGCGCGGCGACGAAGACCTCGACGCCGCCTTCCCCGACCTGGTGGCCGATGCGCTGCGTCTGCCGACCGGTACCGTGCTGGACGGTGAGGTGCTGGTCGCCCAGACCGGCGCCGACGGCGGGCTGGTCTGCGCCACGGCCACCACGGCGCTCGACGAGGCCGAACTGCCGCCGGTGGCGCTCGCGCCGTTCGCCGCGCTGCAACGCCGGCTCGGCCGCAAGTCGCCGGGAAAGGCACTGCTGGCCAGCCACCCGGCGGTATTTCTGGCGTTTGACCTGCTCGAACTCGATGGCAACGACTGGCGCGAGCGGCCGTTGGGCGAGCGCCGCGCAGCAATGGAGGCGCTGCTGGCTGCGCATGCCCGCTCCAGCCCGCAGCCACGCCTGTTCGCAGCGCCCGTGCTCGCCACCACCGACTGGGCCGGCGCGGGCACATTGCGCGCTGCCGCCCGCGACATCGGCGCCGAGGGCCTGATGCTCAAGCGTGCCGCGTCCGCCTATGGCAGCGGCCGCACCCGGGGCGACTGGTGGAAGTGGAAGCTCGACCCGCACAGCGTCGATGCGGTGCTGGTCTACGCCCAAGCCGGCCACGGCCGGCGTGCCGGGCTGTTCACCGACTACACCTTCGCGGTATGGGACGAGGGCGCGCTGGTGCCATTCGCCAAGGCCTACTCCGGGCTGAGCGACGCCGAGATCCGCGAGGTCGACCGCTTCGTCCGCCGCAACACGCTGGAGACCTTCGGGCCGGTGCGTCAGGTGCGCGCGGAGCTTGTCTTCGAGATCGGCTTCGAGGGCATTCTGCCGAGTCGCCGCCACAAGGCCGGCGTGGCGGTGCGTTTTCCGCGCATGCTGCGCTGGCGCCAGGACAAGCCGGCCGCCGAGGCCGGGACGCTGGCCGAGCTCATTGCACTGGCCAACGCGCAGGGCGGCACTCTCGAGCCAGACCGGGTAGGCTGACTGCCAGCGTTGCGAGTAGCCCTGCGCCGTACACCCTAGCCTGATTGGATGCAGGACAGCGCCCGCCGGCCGGCCTCAGAACCCCTCGTCGGCCCCCAGATAGCGCCAGCGCCCTACGGGCAGGTCACCGAGCGGCACGCCGCCGATCCGCACCCGCTTGAGGCCGGTCACGCGCAGGCCGACCAGCTCGCACATGCGGCGGATCTGCCGCTTGCGGCCCTCACGCAGCACGAAACGCAGCTGGTCGTCATTGAGCCATTCGACCTGCGCCGGGCGCAGCGGCTCGCCGTCGAGTTCAAGGCCGTGGTTGAGCAATGCCAGGCCGCCGGAGATGATGTCGCCTTCGACACGGACCAGGTACTCCTTGTCGACCTCCGAGTCCGAGCCGATAAGGTGGCGCGCCACCGTGCCGTCCTGGGTCAGCACCAGCAGCCCGGTGGAATCGATGTCGAGGCGGCCGGCCGGGGCCAGGCCCCGCAATTGCGCCGGGTCAAAACGCGGCGTATCGCTGCCCGGCGCCGGCGGGGAGGCCTCCCACAGGTTCTCCGGACGGATCAGCGCAACAGCCGGCGGGTGCTCGTCCTCGGGCTGGCCGGAAACATGGCCGACCGGCTTGTTGAGCAGAATGGTGGCGAGGCGCACACGCGCGGCGCGCGCCTTGTTGTCGAGTCGCAGAACGGCATCAGGGGAGACACGCGTGCCGAGTTGCGAGACGCGCTCGCCATCGGCCCAGACCCAGCCCTTCTCGATGTACTCGTCGGCCTCGCGGCGCGAGCACAGGCCGCGCTCGGCCAGCAGCTTGGAGACACGGACCAGACCGGATGTGGATGCGATGGTCGGCGGCAGGCCGGCTGCCGGGGCTGCGCTGGCCGGTGGCGCGGAGCGTGGCGGGCGGCCATCATCACCTCGGCGTGGTGGCCGGCTGTCGTCGCTCCAGCGTGGCGGCCCGGCATCGTCGGCGCGGCGCGGGCGCGAGTCGTCGGGGCGCTCGCGCCATGGGCGCGATTCCGCTGGTGCGCCCCAAGGCCGCGCCTGACCC
>VEQZ01000095.1 GCA_018882975.1 Rhodocyclaceae bacterium
GCGGTTGGCCCACCTGCAAGTGGTCGAGCTCGACCGCGACCTGGTGGCGCACTGGCAGGCGCACGCGCTGGCCGGCAAGCTCACGGTGCATGCGTCGGACGCGCTGGCATTCGACTTTGCGCGGGTGGGCGAGCGTTTCAAGGTGGCCGGCAACCTGCCCTACAACATCTCGACGCCGCTGCTGTTCCACCTGGCGGACTTTGCGCCGCGCATCGAGCGCATGGTGCTGATGCTGCAGAAGGAAGTGGTCGACCGCATGGTGGCAGAGCCGGGCACGGCGGCCTACGGGCGGCTCTCCGTGGGGCTGCAGGTGCGCTTTGCCATGTACCGGCTGTGCACGGTGCCGCCCGGCGCCTTCCGCCCGCAGCCCAAGGTCGACTCGGCGGTGGTGGTGATGCAACCGCTGGGCGAGGCGGCGCCTTGCATCGCCGACCCCGCACGTTTTGACGCAGTGGTGACCGCCGCGTTTGGCCAGCGTCGCAAGACCCTGCGCAATGCGCTGTCCGGGCTGCTCAGCGAGGCGCAGATCCGCGCGGCGGGGGTGGAGCCGGGATCAAGGGCTGAGCAGGTGGCGCCAGAAGGTTTCGTGGCCTTGGGCGCGATCGGCTGACGCCAAGGTCGATGGCCGGCCGCGTAGCGGGCAGATCGCTTAGGGGCTGGGCAAACGACACGTATCCAGGGTCCGCAAGTGGCCGAAGCGCGCGCCAGCCTGGGCATCTCGCAGTCGCGCTTCGCGGCGCTACTCGGCGTGTCGATGCGAACCGTGCAGGATTGGGAGCAAGGTCGACGCCAACCCGGCGCAGCCGCATCCAGCTTGATCCGGATCGCCATCCGCCACCCGAAGGTGGTGCTGGACACAGCACTCAGCCCTGAGTGAAGCGGGTAGCGCGCCCCCAGATTCCTCTGGCCGGCTGGCTGCCGCCACCGCCGCTACGCGCTCAGGCCTCGGACCAAGGACCGAGCCTGGCCCCGCGCTCGAGGATGGCGGTGAACTCGTGGGCCGAGACCGGCCGCGAATACAGGTAGCCCTGCACGTAGTCGCAACCGAGTCGCAGCAGCGTGTCGTGCTGGATCTGCGTTTCCACGCCCTCGGCCACCACCTCGATATTGAGCTTCTTGGCCATGGCGATCACCGTCTCGGCGATCTCGGTGCCGGAGTCGTTGGCGCCGATGGTGTCGATGAAGGACTTGTCGATCTTCAGGCAGTCGATGTCGTGGCGACGCAGGTACGCCAGCGACGAATAGCCGGTACCAAAGTCGTCGATGGCCACGTGCAGGCCCTCACGCGCGATCTTGGAGAGCGCCTCGCTGACACGCGTGCCCGCCTCAAGCAACAGGCCCTCGGTGATCTCAAGCACGATGCTGTTGCCTGGTAGCTCGAGTTCGTCGAGCCGCGCCCGCCACGGGCTCGGGCCATCGGTGCGCGGCAGCGAAGAGAACGCCAGCGGCGAACAGTTGATCGAGAGGACCATGTCCGGCCGCACGAACTCGCGCCACACGCGCAATTGGCCGGTCGCCTCGTTGAACACCCATTCGTCGATGCGCCCGATCAGGCCGTTGCGCTCGGCCACCGGAATGAATTCGGCCGGGGAGATCGGCCCGCGTTCACCGTGCGTCCAGCGGATCAGCGCCTCGGCCCGCGCCACCCGGCCGGTGGCAAGCTCGATCACCGGCTGATACACCAGCGTGAATTGCCCCTCGCTCAGCGCCTGGCGCAAGTCGCGCGCGATCTGCACGCGGTTGAGCGCCTTCTCCTCGAGCTCCCGTTCGAAGCGGATGCAGGTGTTTCGCCCACTGGCCTTGGCCGCGTACATCGCCTGATCGGCATGCCGCAGCAACTCGGCCGGCGTCTCGCCATCGGCCGGAAAGCAGGCGACGCCGATGCTCGCCGAGATGTAGCTGGGCTGGGCCGAGAGGTTGAAGGGTTGCACCAGCGATTCGAGGATCTTGCGCGCGATGGCATCGACCACCGCGAGGTCCTTGACCTGGCTGAGCAGCACGACGAACTCGTCGCCACCCATGCGGGCGACCAGGTCGGTTTTGCGCACGCAAGCCTGCAGGCGCTCCGCAGCCTCCTTGAGCAGCTGGTCGCCCTGGGCGTGGCCGATGGTGTCGTTGATGTCCTTGAACTCGTCAAGGTCGATGAACAGCACGGCGAAGGTCGCGCCATTGCGTCCGCTCGAAAACACCTCCTGCTCGAGCCGATACTGGAACATCTGCCGGTTGGGCAGCCGGGTCAGGGTGTCGAAGTTGGCCTGCTGCCACACCATCCGCTCGGCCTGCAGGCTGCGCCGCAGCAGCTGGTACTGCAGACGCTCATCAAGGCAGATGCAGACCAGTGCTGGATCGTTGCCGCTGGCCTGCGCCAGCAAAAGGCCGCGACAGGGGAAATCGACCTCGCCACCGTCGCCAGCAGAAAGACGCATGCGCGCCGGGATCCACTCGGGGCTGCAGGAGAACAGGAAGATCTGGTCGACCACCGCCTCACGCGGCAGCACCGCGATATCGGCCAGCGAACGGCCCGTGAGCTCTTCGTTCTCGCGGTTGATGTGTTGCGCGAAAGCCGCGTCGGCGTGAATGATGGTGCCGTCGAGACTGACGATGACGTGCGGCGCGCTGATCAGGCGGTGCAATTGCCTCGCGGACGGACTCAGCAACGCACCCTCCACGGGCCCGATAGGATGAAGAAAGTATAAGCCTTGATCGGCTTGCCCAAGCGCATGGGCCCAGCCCCGATCGGACGGGCCCCGCGCCGTTCCGCTCACGCTTGGCTTTTGCGAGGTGCGTCCAGTATGTCCGCAATGGTTGGAGGCGCGAGGCGGAGTCGAACCGCCCTGGACGGATTTGCAATCCGCTGCATAACCGCTTTGCTATCGCGCCGGAGAGTCCGGGCCTGCTGAACCGCTATTGCCGCCGTGAAAACACCGGACTCTGCCGAGCGATTCAATCACGCCTCGCGAGTTGCAGGAGCACTTTCTTCAACGCGCCGCGAATTCAGCGGCGGATGGTCGACAAGCACCTGAATCGCAAGAAAAAAAGAGAGTTGGAGCGGGAAACGAGGTTCGAACTCGCGACCTCAACCTTGGCAAGGTTGCGCTCTACCAGCTGAGCTATTCCCGCATCGATCAAGACCGCGATAATAGCGGCTCAAAACTTCGTAGTCAAACGCTAGCCCGTATTCACGCATCCCCTGCCCCGCTCACCCGCAGCGCCGCGCGCAGGTAGAGCAGCATCGAAACAATGGTCAGCACCGCCGCCAGCCAAGCCAGGCCCGAGCCGATGCCCGGCAGATCGATGCCCAGCAGCGGCGCGTGGTAGAGCAGCAGCAGAATGGCCACCATCTGCGCCACCGTCTTGGCTTTGCCCAGCCAGTTCACCGCCACATGGCGGCGCTGGCCGAGCGTCGCCATCCATTCGCGCAGGGCGGAGACGGCAATCTCGCGGCCAATGATGACGACCGCGATCCAGGTCGGGATGCGCTGCAGCGCCACCAGTTCGACCAATGCCGCGGCCACCACCAGCTTGTCCGCCACCGGGTCGAGGAAGGCGCCGAAGGCCGAGGTCTGGCCGAGCCGCCGAGCCAGCCAGCCGTCGAGCCAGTCGCTCAGCGCGGCGACGAGGAACAGCGCCGCCGCCAGCCGGTCGATCTGGTGGGCGCGCAGCCCGAGGTCGAGGTGGAACAGGCCGATGAACAAGGGAATGATGGCGACGCGCACCCAAGTGATGGCGGTCGGCAGGTTCATGGGGCCACGCTCAGTGCAACTCCCGGTAGATGCGTTCGGCCAGTGTGCGGCTGATGCCCTCGACACGGGCCAAGTCGTCGATGCTGGCTGATTGTACGCCGCGCAATCCGCCGAATTGGGCAAGCAACTGGCGCCGCCGCGCCGGGCCCACGCCCTCGATGTCCTCGAGGCTGCTGCTGCGTCGGGCCTTGCCGCGCCGCGCTCGGTGGCCGGTGATGGCGAAGCGGTGCGCCTCGTCGCGAACCTGCTGGATCAGGTGCAGCGCCGGGTGGTCGGCCGGCAACCGACGCGGCGTGTCCTCATCCGGAAACACCAGCTGCTCCATGCCGGCCTTCCGCTCCGCGCCCTTGGCCACGCCGATCACAGCGAGGTCGCTGAGGCCATGCTCGTTGAGCACCTCGCAGGCGACATTGAGCTGACCGCGGCCGCCGTCGATCAGCAGCAGGTCGGGCAGCGTGCGCCCCGCCCTCGTGTCGGCACTCTCCTCCACCCCAGCTTCCGCCACGGGCGCCGCAGCGCCCTCGTCAGCGGCTGCGCCCGCCGCCTCGCGCTCCTGCAGGCCGCGCTTGAGGCGCCGTGTCAGCGCCTCGCGCATGGCGCCGTAGTCGTCGCCCGCCGCCGCGCCGGCGATGTTGTAACGGCGGTACTGGTCCGGGCGCATCGCACCATCCTCGTAGACCACGCAGCTCGCCACCGTCGCCTCGCCCATGGTGTGGCTGATGTCGAAGCATTCGATGCGCCGCGGCGGCACATCGAGGCCCAGAAACTCGGCCAGTTCGGCCAGCCGGCGGTTCTGGTTGGCGCGGTCGCCGAGCCGCAGCAGCAGTTCGCGGTGCGCCGCCTCTTCGGCCATCTTCAGCCACACCCTGCGGTCGGTACGCGGATGGGCACCCACGCGCACCGGCTTGCCGGCCGGCGTCTGCAGCCAATCCAGCTCACCCGCCTCCGGCGCGACGTTGACCACCAGTTCGGGCGGGGCACTGCCCTCGCCGTAACGCTGCCCGGCAAACGCCGCCAGCACCTCGGCCGGTGTCGCGTCCTGGCCGTGCTGCGGCACATAGACGCGGTCACCCAGGTGCTGGCCGTTGCGCACCATGGCCAGACACACCGCGCTGAGCCCGCCGGCCTGCACCACCGCGATCACGTCGACGTCGCCGATGCTGCCGCCTTCCAGGCTCATGGCCTGCTGCGCGCGCACCTTTGCCAGTGCCGAGAGCTGGTCGCGGAACACCGCCGCCTGTTCGTATTCCGTGGCCTCGGCGGCGGTGACCATGCGCGCCTCGATCTGCGCCGTCACCTCGTCGGCCTTGCCCTCGAGGAACATCGCGGCGGCGTTGACGTCAGCGGCGTAGTCCTCGGGCGAGATCAGATCGACGCAGGGCCCGCTGCAGCGCTTGATCTGGAACAGCAGGCAGGGTCGCGAGCGGTGCGCCATGACGTTGTCGGTGCAGGTGCGCAGGCGGAACACGCGCTGCAGCAGTTGCAGGCTCTGCCGCACCGCACCAGCGCTGGCGAAGGGGCCAAAGAAGCGCTGGCGCCGGTCGGGGGTGCCGCGAAAGCGCCCCAGGCGCGGGAAGCGGTGCTGGCTCAGGACAATATACGGGTAAGACTTGTCGTCTCGAAACAGAATGTTGTACTTCGGACTCAAACCTTTGATGAGGTTATTCTCGAGCAGCAGCGCCTCGTTCTCGGAGCGCGTCACGGTGATCTCGACCGCGGCGATCTGCTCGACCATGCGCGCGATGCGCGGGCCGTGGCCGGACTTCTGGAAATAGGTCGAGACCCTTTTGCGCAGGTCACGCGCCTTGCCGACATAGAGCACGGCACCGTCGGCGGCGATCATGCGGTAGACGCCCGGCTCATTCGGCAGTGTGGAGAGGCCGCTGCCCGGGTCGATGCGCGCCTGCGCCTCGAACACCGCGCCGCTGTCGCGGGCAGTCAGGGCAGGACCCTGCCCCACCGGGCTGTCGTCGGGCCCGCCTTCAGCGGATGCGACAACGTCATCTGGCCTCGGTAGCCGGGTGTAAC
>VEQZ01000029.1 GCA_018882975.1 Rhodocyclaceae bacterium
GGTGTAGAGGCCCGATCCCAGGCGACGGATCAGGCCGGCGCGCAGCATGAGTTTGTGCGAGACCAGCTCGGCCTCGTTGGGCGCTTCCTTGAGCGTGGTGATGAAGAGTTGGCTGGAGCGCATGGTCGGCGGGCTTCGGGAAAGGAGCGTATTTTAGGCGGCTTTGCGCTGCGCCTTGGGCGCTGTTCGAGGGGAGTCGGCGCGCGGGGGACACATGGCATTGCGCGGACGCCTGCGCGGCGGCGGTTTGGGTATCGAGGTGAGCGAGCGCGACGGCGTGCGCTACCTGCACATCGGCTCGACCGACATCCAAAGCGCCATGCGCGTCGACCGCCCCTACGACCTCGAGCTGGCCTACAGCCGCTGCGTGTTCGCGCCGCTGTTGTTCGCCCCGGTGCCCCAGCGTGTGTTCATCATCGGCCTGGGTGGCGGCTCCATCCCCAAGTTCATCCACCACCAGTTTGCCGACACCCGGCAGACGGTGGTCGAGATCGACCCGCGCGTGGTGCCAGTCGCACGCACGCAGTTCCTGCTGCCGCCCGAGGACGAGCGCCTGCATGTCTGGATCGGTGACGGCGCCGAGGCGCTGCGCCGCGAGGAGCAGGCGCAGGACTGGATCCTGCTCGATGGTTTTGACGGCTCGGCGCAGTCCGACGGCCTCACCAGCGAGGATTTCTACGCCGAATGCGCGGCGCGGCTCACGCCCACCGGCGTGCTCATCGCCAACATCTGGAGCACCGCGAAGTCCTATGAGGCGCAGATCGACCGTCTGCGGCGTATCTTCCCCGGTCGGCTGCTGTTACTGCCGGCGGGCTTCAAGACCAATGTGTTGTGTCTGGGCTTTGCCGCCCCCCCGCGCCCGCTGGAGTGGGGCGCGCTGCGCATCGCCGCGCGGCAGTGGCAGGCCAGGCTCGGGCTGCCCTTCGACCAGTTCCTCGAGGACTTCAAGCGGCTCAACGGCCACGATGCGCGGCGGCTGATGCCCTGAGTGACCATGGGGCCTTCCTGTCCTCGGGCGCGTGAGAGACTCGAGCACGGTGCGCCCCGCAAGCGGATGTGGTAAGAATGTAGACAGACAAGAGATTCGGTGCCGTCCGCAAGGTTGGCGCCCGCAGTGAAAATGATCGACAGGGATGGATACCGCGCCAACGTCGGGATCATCCTGTGCAATGCCAGGGGCGAGGTGTTCTGGGGCAAGCGTGTGCGCCAGCATTCCTGGCAGTTCCCACAGGGTGGCATCAAGCGTGGCGAGTCGCCGGAGCAGGCGATGTACCGCGAGTTGCAGGAGGAGGTCGGCCTGCTGCCGGAGCACGTGCGCATTCTCGGCCGCACCCGCGAGTGGCTGCGCTACGATGTCCCCAATCAATGGCTGCGCCGCGACAGCCGCAGCAACTATCGTGGCCAGAAGCAGATCTGGTACTTGCTGCACTTGGTGGCCCGTGACAACGACGTTTGCCTGCGCGCATCCGACAAACCGGAGTTCGATGCCTGGTGCTGGAGCGACTACTGGACGCCGGTGGATGCCGTGATCGAATTCAAGCGCGAGGTCTACCGTATGGCACTCAACGAGTTGCGCCACCTGTTGCCCGGCGAGCGCCGGCCGCAGTCGTGGTCGGCGGTGCGCGAAGGCAAGCGCGCGGTCGAGCCGTCGTGAGCAAATGTCTGCGCCTCGATGGCGCCATCATCCGCAACCGTTCCGGGGCCGCCGCTGTCTTTGCTGCAACGGTGCTAGCCGCACTTGCGCTGGACCCAGTGACCGCATGGGCCGGCGCCAATCCTTTCAACCCGCAGGCCGCGCCCTCGCGCTACGTCGAGCCGGAGAAAAAGCCCGAGCAGGAGGCCGAGGTCTCGTTGCCGGCCTACCCGGACAAGCGCGACACCTGGATCCCGTTCGAGACCACGGCGGTGACAAGGAACCGCTTCTTCATCGACCGCGCCTCGCTTCTCATCACCGAGGACCGCACCATCCGTTATGCCTTGGTGATCGAGTCGCCCAGCGGTGTGCGCAATGTGAGCTACGAAGGCATGCGCTGCAGCACCGCCGAGGTCAAAACGTACGCCTGGGGCACCAGCGAGGGCAAGTGGTACGCCGCCAAGCAGCCGCAATGGCAGCAGATTCGTGTTGACCGCGTCAACGGCCAGCACGTCACGCTCTACGAGCGCTACTTCTGCCAGGCTGCGACCGGCATGCGCACCGCCGAGGACATCGTCCGCGTGATGCAGCAGAAGGACAGCCGGGTGCCGACCACCGCCAATCCGCTGAGGTTGTTCACGCAGTAACCGGGCGCTGATCGCGGCGCTCACGCTGGGCCGCCTGTCGCAGCCCGGTTGATGCGGGTGTGGTGGTGGGGTTTCTGACCGCGCCCTTGTCCCGTCTCAGGCCGTCGCCTTCTCCAAGGTCTTGGGGAGCGGGAAGACCACGTCCTCCTCCACTCCGGCCATGTCTTCGATGATGCAGGCGCCCAGCCCGCGCAGGCGTGCCAGCACCTCCTGCACAAGCAACTCTGGCGCCGAGGCGCCGGCGGTCACGCCCACCGTCTCCACCCCCGCGAGCCAGGCCGGGTCGATGTCGGCGGCGCCGTCGATCAGCCGTGCCGGCGTGCCGACATCACGCGCCACCTCGCACAGGCGATTGGAGTTGCTGCTGTTCCTGGAGCCGACCACCAGCACCAGGTCGCACTTGGGCGCCAGCGTCTTGACCGCGTCCTGACGGTTCTGCGTGGCGTAGCAGATGTCGTCCTTTTTCGGCCCGACGATTTTGGGGAAGCGCGCGCGCAGGGCATTGACGATGGTCTGCGCGTCATCGACCGAGAGCGTGGTCTGGGTGACGTAGGCGAGGTTGTCCGGGTCGGCCACCGGCACCGAGGCGACGTCATCAACCGTCTCGACCAGGTGCATGCCGCCGGTGCTCTGGCCCATGGTGCCCTCGACCTCGGGGTGGCCGGCATGGCCGATCATCACCACTTCCTGCTGCTTGGTGCGCAGGCGCCCCACCTCGACGTGCACCTTGGTGACCAGCGGGCAGGTCGCGTCGAACACCTGAAAGCCGCGCCGCGCCGCCTCCTCGCGCACCGCCAGCGACACGCCGTGCGCCGAGAACACCAGCACCGCGCCGGCCGGCACCTCGGCCAGGTCCTCGATGAAGACGGCGCCCTTGGCGCGCAGGTCATCGACCACGTAGCGGTTGTGCACCACCTCGTGGCGCACGTAGACCGGCTTGCCGTGCAGCGCAAGCGCGCGTTCGACGATCTCGATGGCGCGGTCAACGCCAGCGCAGAAGCCTCGGGGATTGGCGAGCAGGACTTTCATCGGCGTGTCTCGGAGGGCGGTTCGGGCGGGCTTAGGCGACTGGAAGGTGCGTAGCAGCAGTGATGATTGTGGCGCACTCGGAGACGACTGTCAGCCTTTGCTGACACCTGGTTTGCGCAGGCTGTCGAGCACGACCAAGGCCGCGCCCAGCGTGATGGCGCTGTCGGCCACGTTGAAGGCCGGCCAGTACCAGCCGCCGGCATGGAAGGAGAGGAAGTCGACCACCGCGCCGATCTGCAGGCGGTCGATCAGGTTGCCGACCGCACCGCCCAAGATGAGACCGAGCCCGCTGCAGAACAGCGTCTCATGGCGGTGGCGGCCGAGTAGCCAGACGATGACCGCGCTCACCACCACTGCCAGGCCGACAAAGAACGAATGCTGCCAGCCCGGCTGGTCGGCGAGCAGGCTGAACGCCGCGCCGCGGTTGAAGGCCAGCACCAGGTCGAAGAAGGGCGCGTAGGCGCGCACGTCGCCCGGTGCCAGTGCTGCCAGCACGGCAGCCTTGGTCCATTGGTCGGCCACTAAAACGGCCATTGCCAGCAGCAGGTAGCGGCCGGGGCCGAGGCGGGCGAGGACGGATGTCATGGTCGGCTCAATGCCGAGCCCGGGCGTACCAGATCAGGCTCGTCGGAAGGGTGGCGCGGCGCCGGAGCGCACAGGGTCATGCGGGGCATCAAACGAGACCACGCGGCGCGGTCTCGCCGCGCAGGTGGCCGGCGCAACGCGCGCACAGCTCGGGCTGGTCGGCGACCGTGCCCACCGTGTCGCTGTAGTGCCAGCAGCGGCCGCACTTGCTTGCGGCGGAGGGCTTGGCGCGGATGCCGAGCGCGCCGTCGATATGCGCCAGCGTGGCCTGCGAGGTGATCAGCGCGTACTTGAGTTCGTCGCCGAGCGTCGCCAGCGCCGCGTGGGCCTCGGCCGGCGCGTCGATGTGCACCTCGGCCTGCAGCGAGGCGCCGATGTCGCCGGCGCTGCGCAGTTGCTCCAGCACCTTCTGCACCTCGGCGCGCACGGCGCGGATCTGCGACCACTTGGCGGCCAGCGCGTCGTCGCGGGGCAGGTCGGCGGCGAGTTCATCCCAGGTGTGCAGCATCAGCGAGCCATGCGCCTCGCCGCTGAGCGTCTCCCACACCTCTTCGGCGGTGAAGGGCATCACCGGCAGCATCAGGCCGGCCAGCACGCGCGCGGCGTGCCACAGCGCGGTCTGCGCCGAGCGGCGTGGCTTGCCTTCAGTCGTCGTGGTGTAGAGGCGGTCCTTGAGGATGTCGAGCCAGAAGGCGCCGAGCTCTTCCGAGCAGAAGGTCTGCAGGCGCTGGGCGATGCGGTGGAATTCGTAGGTCTCGTAGTTCGCTGTGCACTCGGCCTGCAGCTCGGCCAGCAGGTGCAGGGCGTAGCGGTCGATCTCGACCAGTTCATCGAGCGGCACGGCATCCGTCGCCGGGTCGAAGTCGGCGATGTTGGCCAGCAGGAAGCGCAGCGTGTTGCGCATGCGCCGGTAGGCCTCAACCACGCGCTTGATGATCTCGTCAGAGATGCTCAACTCGCCCGAATAATCGGTCGCGGCGACCCACAGGCGCAGGATGTCGGCGCCGTAGGTGTCCATCACCTTCTGCGGCGCGACCACATTGCCCTTGGACTTGGACATCTTCATGCCCTTGCCGTCCACCACAAAGCCGTGGGTGAGCAGGGCGTCGTAGGGCGCGCGGCCATCGATGGCGCAGCCGGTGAGCAGGCTCGACTGGAACCAGCCACGGTGCTGGTCGGAGCCTTCCAGATAGAGGTCGGCGGGGTAGCTGAGGTCGTCGCGGGCACGCAGCACGGCAAAGTGCGTGGCGCCGGAGTCGAACCATACGTCCAGCGTGTCGGGCGCCTTGCGGTAGGTGGCCGCCTCCTCACCCAGCAGTTCGGCGGCATCCAGCGCGAACCAGGCCTCGATGCCGGCCTGCTCGATGCGCTGGGCCACGGTCTCGAGCAACTCAGCCGAGCGCGGGTGCGGCTCGCCGGTCTCGCGGTGCAGGAACAGCGTCAGCGGCACGCCCCAGTTGCGCTGGCGCGAGACGCACCAGTCGGGGCGGTTGCCGATCATCGCTTCCAGACGCGCGCGGCCCCAGGCGGGGAAGAACTGCGTGGCGGCCACCGCATCCAGCGCACGTTGGCGCAGCGGCGCCGCTTCACCCGTGGACTTGTCCATGGCGACGAACCACTGGTGGGTGGCGCGGAAGATCACCGGCGTCTTGTGGCGCCAGCAGTGCGGATAACTGTGCTGCAGCCGCTTGGATGCAAACAGCGCGCCGTTGGTCTGCAGGCGCTCGATGATGAGCTTCTGCGCCTCCCAGATGCCCATGCCGCCGAACTCCGGCACGCGGGCGAGGAACTTGCCGTCGTCGGCGACCGGGTTCTCCACCGGCAGGCCATAGCGCAGACCAACGGTGTAGTCCTCCAGACCATGCGCCGGCGCGGTGTGCACGCAGCCGGTGCCGGCGTCCATGGTGACGTGCTCGCCGAGGATGACCGGGACCGTTTTGTCGAGGAAGGGATGACGCAGGCGCAGGCCCTCAAGCGCCGCGCCGTCGCAGCCGCCCAGCGTGCGGGCGAGGGTGCCAGGCTCGAGCACGCTGGCGATGTCCGAGACCCGCTCCTCGGCAAAGACGATGATTTCGTTGCCCAGGTCCTGCGCGATGTAGCGCGCCTGTTCGTTCAAACACACCGCCTCGTTGGCCGGCAGGGTCCACGGCGTGGTGGTCCAGATGACGACCGAGACCGGCTTGCCGCCGGCGGCAAAGCCCATCGCCGCTGCGAAGGCGGCCGGGTCTACCGCGGTAAAGCGCACATGGATGGCCGGCGAGTTGCGGTCCTCGTACTCGACCTCGGCCTCGGCCAGTGCTGAGCCGCAATCGACGCACCAGTGCACCGGCTTGGCGCCTGCCACGAGGTAGCCATTCTGTTGGATCCGCCCGAGCGCGCGCACGATGTCGGCCTCGGTGCGATAGTCCATGGTCAGGTAGGGCCGGTCCCAGTCGCCGAGCACGCCGAGGCGGATGAAATCCTTCTTCTGGCGCTCCACCTGCTCGGCGGCGTAAGCACGACACAGCTCGCGGAATTTGGCCGGCGGCAGGTCCTTGCCGTGGGTCTTCTCGACCTGTAGCTCGATCGGCAGGCCGTGGCAGTCCCAGCCCGGCACGTAGGGGGCGTCAAAGCCGGCCAGCGTGCGCGAGCGGACGATGATGTCCTTGAGCACTTTGTTGACGGCGTGACCAATGTGGATGTCGCCATTGGCATAGGGCGGGCCGTCGTGGAGCACGAACATGGGCCGGCCGGCGGCCCTGGCGCGGATCTGCGTGTACAAACCGCGTTCGGTCCAGGCGCGGATCCACTCGGGTTCCCGGCGGGCGAGGTCGCCGCGCATGGGGAAGGGCGTGTCGGGGAGATTCAGCGGGTGTTTGGTGTCGGCCATGGGTCGGGTGTGGTCGGGACGCTGGCGCGCTTGCAGGCCACCGGGAAGGTCAGTTGAGCGGGCGCGGGTTGAGCAAGGTCAGTGATCGACTCGCCCGAGCAGCAGGAACTCCATCAGCGCCTTCTGCGCATGCAGGCGGTTCTCGGCCTCGTCCCAGACCACGCTCTGCTGCCCGTCGATGACTTCTGCAGTCACCTCTTCACCACGGTGCGCCGGCAGGCAGTGCATGAAGACGGCGCCCGGCGCGGCCACCGCCATCATCTCGGCGTCGACCTGCCAGTCGGCAAAGGCTTGGGCACGCTCGGCCGCTTCACCCTCCCAACCCATGCTGGTCCAGACGTCGGTGGTGACCAGGCTGGCCCCACGCGCGGCGTCCATCGGGTCGGCGTGGACGCTGAACACGTCCTCCAGCCCTTGCGTCAGTTTGGCGTCGAGCGAGTAGCCCGGCGGTGTCGAGATGTTCACATGGAAGCCGAACACGCGCGCTGCCTGCAACCACGTGTAGCACATATTGTTGCTGTCGCCGATCCAGGCCACGCTGCGCCCGGCGATGTTGCCGCGGTGCTCGATGAAGGTGTAGACGTCAGCCAGCACCTGACACGGGTGGTATTCGTTGGTCAGGCCGTTGATCACCGGCACCCGCGACTGGGCGGCGAAGCGCTCGATGATGCTTTGCTCGAAGGTGCGGATCATGACGATGTCGGACATGCGCGAGATCACCTGCGCCGCGTCTTCCACCGGTTCGCCGCGGCCGAGCTGGCTGTCGCGCGTATTGAGATAGATGGCGCTGCCACCGAGTTGGTGCATGCCCGCCTCGAAGGACAGGCGCGTGCGCGTGCTCTGCTTCTCGAAGATCATGACCAGCGTGCGGTCGGTGAGCGGGTGGTAGGTCTGGTAGTGCTTGAAGCGCTCCTTGATGACGCGCGTGCGCTCGAACAAATGCGCGTACTCCTCGCGCGTGAAATCGGCGAACTGCAGGTAATGGCGGAGCGGCGGACGCGGGGTCATGGCAGTGTCGGCGCGGGGAAGCTCAGGCCGCGGCGCGGCAGGCGAGGAATTCGTTGACCAGTGTCGCGACACCGTCGACCAGCACGCGGGCGTCGTCCGCCGTCAACACCAGCGGCGGCACCAGGCGAATCACCGTGTCCTGCGTGACATTGATGAGCATGCCGCGCGCCAGCGCAGCCTTGACCAGGTCGCCACAGGGGCGCTCGAGCTCGATGCCGATCATCAGGCCGAGGCCGCGCACCTGCACCACGCCGGGCAGGCCACCGACGCGCTCACGGAGGGCCTCGACGATCCAGGCGCCGAGCTTGAGCGCGTGCCCGAGCAGGTCGTCCTCGGCCATCACCTGCAGTGTGGTCAGCGCGGCGGTGCAGGCCAGCGGGTTGCCGCCAAAGGTCGAGCCATGCTTGCCGGGGGTGAAGGTGGTCGCCGCAGCGCCGCGCGCCACCAGCGCGCCGACCGGCACGCCAGAGCCGAGCCCTTTAGCCAGCGTGAGCACGTCGGGCAGCACCGGCGTGTGCTGGAAGCCGAACCAGCGGCCGGTGCGGCCGATGCCGGTCTGCACCTCGTCCAGCATCAGCAGCCAGCCGTGCGCGTCGCAGATCTCGCGCAGGCCCTGCAGATAATGCGGCAGCGGGGCGGGCACGCGAATGCCACCCTCGCCCTGGATCGGCTCGACCAGCACGGCGACGATGTTGGGGTGGGCGGCGGCGACGCGGCGCACGGCGTCGAGGTCGTCGTAGGGCACACGGACGAAGCCCGGCACCAGCGGCTCGAAGCCGGCCTGCGCCTTCGGGTTGCCTGTCGCGGTCAGTGTGGCCATGGTGCGGCCGTGGAAGGCGCGCTCCATGACGATGATGGTCGGCTCGGCGATGCCCTTGTTGTGGCCGTGCAGGCGCGCGAGTTTGATGGCGCCCTCGTTGGCTTCGGCGCCGGAGTTGCAGAAGAACGCCGCATCGAGCCCCGAGAGCGCGCACAGGCGGTCGGCCAGCGCCTCCTGTTCGGCGACGCGGTAGAGGTTAGAGACGTGGATCAGCTTGGCGGCCTGCTCGGCGATGGCCTGCACCAGGCGCGGGTGGGCGTGGCCCAAGCCGTTCACCGCAACGCCGGCGACCGCGTCCAGATAGCGCTTGCCGTCGGTGTCCCACAGCCACGCGCCTGCACCATGGGTGAAGGTGACCGGCAGACGGCCATAGGTATTCATGACGTGAGACACGCGTAGGCTCCGGAGTGGGGCGAGGGCCCCGGAAGGGTGTGGCGGCAGTTTGCGGCCGTTGGCCTGACAAAACCCTAGATTCTTCAAGATAACTCGGCTCTGCGCAAGGCCTCGACAGGCGCTGTGGTCGGCGTAAGATGAATCGACGTCATCATTTGGACGACATCCAGCTTGTCATCTGCGGATGCTGCATCGGCGCGCTTGCGCCGATCGGAAGCCGCGGACACCAGTTCGCGGAAAAGCCAATCCGCGCGCAAAGGGTCGCGCAGACGACACCGACACAGATCGGGCGCCGCGCCAACAGAAGGCCGTCGAACAGGCCATCAAACAGGGGGAGTCAGCATGTCCAGTACCGTGAAGCAGATTCTGGCCGGCAAACCGAGCGGCCTGGTGAGCATCGACCCGGAGGCTACATTGGAGTCGGCGATGCGCATGATGGTCGAGCGCAACATCGGCGTGCTGCCGGTAAGCGACGGCGAGAAGCTGGTTGGCATCATCTCCGAGCGCGACTTCCTGCGCCGCGTGCTCTACCGCGGCGTGTCGCTGCAGGCCACGGTGCGCGAGATCATGACCGAGAAGATCGTCACCGTGACCTCGGGCGACACCATCGAGCATTGCATGGAGACGATGACCGAATTGCGCGTGCGTCACCTGCCGGTGGTCGATGGCGGCAAGCTCACCGGGGTGTTATCCATTGGCGACGCGGTGCGCGTTACGGTGGAAGACCAGCAGAGCATGATCGAGCAGTTGGAGAGTTACATCCGGGCGTGAGCGTTAGCGGCGGATGGCAGTGAGCCTCGCCGCGCGGCGCCGACAGCCGACTTGGCTGCCGCGCAAGAGCGGGGCTCAGGTCGGTCCGCCTGACGGCAAGGGGTGGTTGGCACGGACGAACGCCAGCAGCCGGTCATGCACGGCGGTCAGCCATTCTGCTGCCGCCGCCATGTTCTCGAGAATCTGCCGCAGCGCCTCGGCGTTGTCCTCGTATTCGTGGTTGACGGCGTTGCGCAGGCTGCGGGCGTCGCCCCAGCGCGCTGAATCATCAAGGATGCCGAGCTTCTCCATCAGGGCGAGGATGGCGCCGAATGGCGTGGTCGCGCTTTCCTCCTCGATGGCAAGGCTGCGCATGGCCTTGCCCATGTGCTCCTGATAGACGGCAAAACGCGTGGTGAACGCCGAGAGGGTCTCGCGCTGGTCCGGCGAGAGTGCCGCGACGCCCGCACGCCGAAGCGTCTCGAGAGGTCCGTCGAGTTTGCCGAGCGAGTGATGCACGTCCCCGCGCATGCGCTCGAGGTTATCGAGTTTGCGGTGCAGGATGGCCAGGTTCTCGTTCACCGTCTTGGGGTCTCTGGAGTCGTATGTTTGCGACGGCATCCGGGCCGGGCTGTTTGAGCCGCCCTATTTGAGCCTGATCCCGGTCGACATGGCAATGCGGTGCACCGGCTGGTCGCCCGTACCCACTACCAGATCCACCTTGAGGTCGAAGAGGTCGGTCAGGGCCGACTGGCAGCGCAAGCGCCGCATGACGTCGGTCGAACCGGACTCGACGAAGAGATCGACATCGCCGCCGCGCTGCTGGTCGTCGGCACGCGAACCGAACAGCCAGATGCCCGCTGCATCGGGAAACTGTGCGTCGATCAGGCGCACGGCCTGGTTCGCGGCGTCGGCTGGGATGCGCATGGTCCTGTCGTCCTGGTGCCCCGTTACCTGCTATCCGGTTACGCTGGTGTCCCGTTACTCATTGGATAGTGCATTCAGGACAAAAGGTTAGCCAGAATATTGGCCCGATGTCGGCTTGACCGCAGACTTGGGCCGGAACGCCGTGCACACCGCCGGGTCGGTCTCGACCCACGCTGCGCCGATCAGGTCGAGGCAGTAGGGCACCGCGGCGAAGACGCCGTCGAGCGTCTCGCGGATGGCCTTGGGCTGCCCGGGCAGGTTGATGATGAGCGAGCGGCCGCGCACCGCGCCAACCTGCCGCGACAGTATCGCGGTGGGCACGTACTTGAGGCTTACCGCGCGCATCAGTTCGCCAAAGCCGGGGAGTTCGCGGTCGGCCACCGCCAGCGTGGCGTCGGGCGTGACGTCGCGCGGCGCCGGTCCGGTGCCGCCGGTGGTCAGCACCAGGCCGCAGCCCTCGCCGTCGCAGAGCTCGATCAGGGTCTGTTCGATGAGCGCCTGCTCGTCGGGGATCAGGCGCGTCACCGGCTCCCAAGGTGTGGTCAGCGCGCTGCCCAGCCACTCGAGCAGTCCGGGCACGCCCTTGTCCTCGTAGACGCCGGCCGAGGCGCGGTCGCTGATCGAGACCACGCCGATGCGCAGCGGGGCGTGCGCGGTCATTTCGGCAACGAGCGGCGGGCGGGCCGGCATGGCATCGGTGCACAGTGTGCGGCGCGGACGCGCTTCATGGCGCCGCCTCCGCCGGAGCACTGTCGCCACCCGTCGCGCCACCGCCATCGCCACCGCCCAGCGCCGCGCTGAGAGCGCGGAATAGCGCGCGCGCCGCGCGCGGCGGCTTGCCGTGGGCGGTCTCTGTGTGCGCCTCGCCGATCAGTCGGCGCAGCGTGTCGGCGTCCGCCGCCGGGTGTTGGCGCATGAATTCGCCGAGCCCGGCGGGTTCGCCGAGCAGGCGGTCGCGCCATTGCTCGACCTGCTGAAAGGCCAGCGCGGCGCGGCGCACCGCGTCGCGGTCGGCGCCGAGTTGCCGGCGTACATCGCTGGCGTCGATGTCGCGCATCAGCCGGCCGATGTACTGGCGGTGGCGTCGCAGTGCCTCGCGGCTGCTCATCTTCTGACCCTCGATGAGCGCCTCGTAGAGCTCGGGTGTCAAGCCGAGGCTGCGCAGCTTCTCCGGCTTGAGCCCGAGCAGAGTCTCGCCGAGTGACTGCAGTTCGTGGGCGTCGCGCTTGCGGCGCGTCTTGCTGGGTGGGCGAGTGTCGTCAGTCATGCCGGTATGATACCGGCTCGGTTCGTGTGAACCGGGCCTACCGGCCGACGGCGGCCACGCACGCGGTGCCGCTGCTGCCGTTGTTGCGCCTGGCCCGCCCACGGCCAGAAACTCATCACAGGAAGACCTGCTCTTGTCAGAACACCGTTCAGAACACCGGTTCAGCCTGAGCGCCGAGCAACTCGGCGACCTCGCCCGCCACGCCCTCGCCGCCGCGCAGCGGCTCGGCGCCACCTCTGCCGAGGTCGACATCGGCCTGGGTCACGGCCTCGATGTCACGGTGCGTCTCGGCGAAGTCGAGACGCTGGAGTACGCACGCGACCGCGGCATGGCCATCACCGTGTGGCAGGGCCAGCGGCGCGGCAATGCCAGCACCTCCGACATCTCCGAGGCGGCCATTGCCGAGACCGTGTCGGCCGCACTGGCCATCGCCCGCCATACCGGTGAAGACGCCTTCACCGGCCTGCCCGAACCCGACACGCTGGCTTGGCAGCCGGCCGACCTCGACCTCTGCCACCCGTGGGCGCTGGAGAGCGACGCCGCGATCCGCTTGGCCTGTGCCATGGAGGCGGCGGCGATGGCGGTGGACACGCGCATCGACAACAGCGACGGCGCCTCGGTGTCGACCCACGTCAACCGCTTTGTATATGCCAACTCGCTCGGCTTCTGCCACGGCTACGACTCGAGCCGGCACTCGTTGTACTGCTCGGTGATCGCCGGCGAGGACGACACCATGCAGCGCGACGACTGGTACACCGCGGCGCGCGCCGCCGACCTGCTCGACGCGGCCGAGGCGGTGGGGCGCCGCGCCGGCGAGCGCACTGTGGCGCGGCTGGGCGCACGCAAGATCGCCACCTGCGAGGTGCCGGTGCTGTTCGAGGCGCCGATTGCCGCCAGTTTGATTGGCCACTGGGCTGGTGCGGTGAGCGGCGGCACGCTCTACCGGCGCTCGAGTTTCCTGTTGGACAGCGTCGGCCAAGCGGTTTGGGCGCCTTGCGTCACCATCGAGGAGGTGCCCGACTTGCCGCGCGCGCTCGGCAGCGCGCCGTTCGACTCGGAGGGCGTACTGCCGCAGCGCCGCCTGTTGGTCGATGCCGGCGTGCAGCAGGGCTATTTCCTGTCGACGTACTCGGCGCGCAAGCTCGGCCTGCATACCACTGGCAACGCGGGTGGCCCGCACAACCTGCTGGTGCGGCCGGGCCAGGCGGGCTTTGACGACCTGCTGCGCGAGATGGGTCGCGGCCTGCTGGTGACCGAGCTGATGGGGCAGGGCGTGAATCTGGTCACCGGCGACTACTCGCGCGGCGCCAGCGGCTACTGGGTCGAGGACGGGCGAATCCAATACCCGGTCGAGGAGATCACCATCGCCGGCAATCTGCGCGACATCTTCCGAAGCATCCGTGCCGTGGGCAGCGACGTGCTGATCCGCGGCGGGCGGCAGTGCGGCTCGATCCTGGTCGACCGCATGACGGTGGCGGGCAACTGAGGGCTAGCGCAGCTTACGTAATTTCATGAGCCGCAGTCGCGCAGACCTGCGATGCGTGCCGCCTCCGCTTCGGCCATCATCCAATCACGCGATCACGACGTCGCTGCCCACCCAAACAGGAGATACAACCATGTGGACCAAGCCTGCTGCTGCTGACCTGCGTTTCGGTTTCGAAGTCACCATGTATATCGCCGCCCGCTAAGCGAGCGCGATGTCATGCAAACGGCCACCTTCGGGTGGCCGTTTTTCTTGTGGTGCGCGCCCCGCGGCCCTCTCGCGGGGTTGACCGATCCGGGTTGCCGGTTCTCGGCACCGTCGCGGATCGCGGCGTAGGTTCCCCGTGAGCGATTAACCTCGCCGTCTTTCCTTGAGCCGTTGCGGCATGAGCGGGACGAGTCGCGCATGTCGAGGCAGTTGACGCTGCATGGATATGCCGTGTTGATGCGCCTGCGGGCCGCTGAAGCGCGGCACTACGCGACAGGCCTCAAAGTCACCGTGCCGGCTTGGCTGCGCCACAAGTCGTCAGAGTAACGCCGGCGCGGCGGTAAGCTCCTGCGGAAATCGGGGCGAAATATCTGCGCCCAAAACACCTACACTCCGGGCAATCACTCTGGACTGCCGACATGAAACCTCCGCAACCGCTCACCAAGTCGCGCTTCAAGCTGGCGCTGGAATGCCCGACGCGCCTGTTCTATGCGGCGAATGTCAAGGGCGCGTCACGGCCCGACGGCTATGTCGACCGCCGCGCCGATGACGATTTCCTCAAGGCACTGGCCGACGGTGGTTACCAGGTGGGGGAACTGGCCAAGTTCCGTTATCACCCGGACCCGGTCAATGCCGGAATCACCATCGACACGCTGGACGCCGCGGTTGCGTTGGCAGAAACCCGCGCGCGCCTCGCCGGGCCGGGCAACACCGGTGTGCCTGGCCGCACGGTGATCGCCGAAGCCGCGCTGGCGGCAGGCGACCTGCTGGTGCGGGTGGACATCCTCATCGCCGACCAGACCGCGCGCACGCTGGACCTTATCGAGGTCAAGTCCAAGTCGGTCGACGCGGGGACTGTTTCCCGCGATTTCCGAAACCGGAACGGCTACGAGTCGGACTGGATGCCCTATCTCTATGACGTCGCGTTCCAGACGCTGGTGGCTCGTCGCGCGCTGGAGGGTTGGGGCATGGCGGACTGGCAGGTGAGGCCGCGCTTGGTGCTGCTCGACAAGGAAGCGGTGGCCAAGGTGGATGGTCTGCACCAGAACTTTGCGATCACCGGGGAGCGGGATGCTGCGCGCAAACGCGACCGCATCCGCGTGGAGTCGCCGCCGGGGCTGACGCCAGCGCAACTCGACCTCGACCTGCTGCGCGAGGTCGACCTGGTCGCGATCGTCGAGGACCTGCTGAACATGCCGGTGGCGGTGCCGCACACGGCAGCGGACCACACGCGCAATCTACCCACTTTCGTGGAATGGGCGGCAACGCTGCAACGCGAGGGCACGCGGCATTTCGGCGGCGTGTCGGCGGCATGCAAGCAGTGCCCCTACCGCGCCAGACCGGGCGAGGCCGGACGAAGCGGTGTCAACGAATGCATGGCTGATGCCGTCCGCGCCGGCATGCTCGACGCCAGGACCGACCTGGATGCGTTGAACCTGGCCACGCCGCTGGCCATCGACCTGTGGGGCGGCAAGGCGGGCCCGGTGAGCATGGCCGGCAAGGCGCTCGAGCAGCGGCGCGCCTTTCTGGCGGACATCCGCGAAGACGACATCCGGCCGAGGCAGATCGCCCCTGATCGCCCCGGTATGCACCCGCACGAGCGGCGCATGGCGCAAGTGGCGCACGCCGGCGGTGGTGACGCGGTGGTGATGTGTGAGGACACGCTGCGGCGGATGGACGGCTGGGCTTGGCCGCTGCACATGATCGACTTCGAGACCAGCGCGCCGGCGCTGCCGTTCTTGGCGGGCATGCGTCCGTATCAGGTGATGGCGTTCCAGTTCAGCCACCACGTGATGCACCGCGAGGCCGATGGCGGCATCCGCATCGAGCACGCCAACCATTGGATCAGCACGCGCCCCGGGCACGACCCCAATGTGGACTTCGTGCGCGCCCTGCGCGATGCGCTGATGCCCGATGGCGAGTTGCACGGCACGGTGTTCCGCTACCACAACCACGAGAACACGGTGCTGCGCAGTCTGCGGGGCTTGCTGGTGGCACAGGCGGACAGCGTGCCGGACGCCGCGGACCTGATCGCCTTCATCGACCTCATCACGCACGCCACCGGCAAAGAAGATCCGCACAAGGGCGCCAAGGACATGGTCGACCTGCACGCGCTGGTCGAGGCCGGCTACTGGTCGGCGCGGGCGGGTGGCAGTGTCTCGCTCAAGTACATCCTGCCGGCGGTGCTGCACGACGCACCGGGCGTGGCGGCGCGCTACTCGCAGCCGGGGGTGTATGGCCAAGGGCTGCCAATCATCAGTCTGAACGTGCCCGGCCCGGATGGCCACGTCTGGCTGACGCCCGAGGCAAATGGCGACCCTTACCGCACCCTGCCGCCGGTGTTCGGCCCGGAGCACGGCGATCTTGACGCCATGCTTTTCCGGTTGGCCGAGAACGAAGACGAGGATGCGGGCGAGGGTGTCATCGCCCAGGGTGGCGTGGCCATGACGGCCTGGAACTACACGCAGTTCGCGCGGCTGGGCGATGCCGAACGGCAGCGCATCGAGCAGGCGTTGCTGCGCTACTGCGAACTCGACACGCTGGCCATGGTGATCCTGGTCGAGGGGCTGATGGAGATTCGTGCGGGCACCTGAGCGCACCGGCTAATTGACCGATGCCACCGTGCACCCAAACCCGCGACATCGGTCTTGAGTGGTGACTACTTGCAATCGTTGGCTGGCCAGTGGCTGCGCGCATGGGTTGGAGTTTCGGCGTTTGGTAGCTCGCGCGCATCAGGCAGTTGGCGGATTCCCGGAATACCCGCGCCGCGGCAAACCGTGCGAATGAGGCTCGGCGTGTTCAACCTTGCTTGACGGCGCACATCCCGGCGTCACAGAATCTGGGGCAGTTCAACAATGTTTAACGCCGCCTCCACTATGGAAGTCATTCTCCGGAAATATGGCAACAGCACCGTCGCGGTCTTGCCACCGGCGGTGCTCAAGGACCTCGGCCTCGCCGCCGGTCAGGCCATGACGCTCGACACCAACGCGCAGGGCCAGATCACGCTCACTCCCAAGCGTCGGTACGTGCTTGCCGACCTCGTTGCCCAGTGCGACCTCGATGCGCCGCCGCCGGTTGACCTCGGCCTCTGGGAGGCGGCCCCGCCAGCCGGGCAGGAGGTCTGGTGACCGCCGTATTCGACCGCGGCGATATCGTCAGCGTCCCGCTCGACCCCGCTCTGGGCCACGAGCAAAAGGGCACGCGCCCGGCTCTGGTGCTCACCACCCGCGATTTCAACCGCTTGGGCGACGTACTTGTCGCGCCCATCACCCAGGGTGGCGACTTCGCCCGCTATGCCGGCTTTGCCGTGACGCTGGCCGGTTCGGGCTGCGCGACGCAGGGCGTGGCCTTGGTCAACAAAGTCCGCATGATGGACTTGGCGGCGCGCCGGGCGCGCAAGGTCGAGCGGGCACCGCAGGCGGTGCTTGACGATGCCCTCGCGCGGCTTGGGGTATTGCTGGAGTAAATCGGTGTCCGGCCGTCGGGAAGGGAAGGCAGACGTCGCCGGGTCTCCTCAAGCCGCCGCCAGCCAGTGCACGATGCCCTGCGCGTTGAGGTCGATGTCCATCTCCAGCAACGCCAGCGCCTCCTCCTGAGCCAGCGTGCAGCCGTGCGCCTCGAGTTCGCGCAGCAGGTAGCCGCGCAGGTCGTCGGCCACCGAGCGGTAGCGGTCGTCGCTGGTGTCGAAACGCGCCGCTTCGTGGCCGATGCGCATATGCGCATCAAGCCGGCGCAGCAGGTCCTCGCGCAGTGCCGGGACGCCGTCCACCCGCCCGAAGTGGGTCAGGTAGAGGCACTCGGGGCGCAGCGCAGTCAGTCGCTCGACCGACTCGCGCATCGCCTCCGGCTCGAACTGCACCGGCGTGGTGGTCGGTACTACGAAGGGCCGGCCATCCACTGCCAGATCGGGATAGGCCAGCCCGCAGGTGTCGCCGGTGAAGATGCCGTGCGACTCCGAATCGAGGATGGCGTGGTGGTGCCGCGCGTGGCCCGGCGTATCGAACAGCGTCCAGCGGCGCGTACCGAACTCCATCGTCATGCCGTCATGGCTCTCCACCACGCGCTCCGCCGCGATCGGCAAGATCTCGCCATACGTTGCGCGCATCGTCTCCTCGCCGTAGACCGAAGTGGCACTGGCGACCAGCCGGGAGGGGTCGACCATGTGCCGCGCACCGCGCGCGTGCACCAGCAGGCGCGCATTGGGAAGCGCCTGCATCAGCGCGCCGGCGCCGCCGGCGTGGTCGAGGTGGATGTGCGTCAGCACCACCCAGTCGACGTGTTCCGGGGCGCAGCCGCGCGCCGCGATGGCGTCCAGGACTTGTGGCAAAGAGTGGCTGGTGCCGGTGTCGAACAGTGCCAGGCGCTGGCCCGACTGCATTAGGTGGATGCTGGCCATGCGCGGCCGCACGAGGTCGGCGTCGATCGCGCTGATGCCGTGGGCGTAGTCGAAGCGTTCGGGCATGCTGTCCTTGTACAGGGGCGCGGGCGGCGCAGGGTGAGCGGCCGCAAGCGGTCCGATTTTACGTCAGTGGGGCGCGGTTGGTGCGGCGCAGCAAGCGGCTTGGAGGGTTCTGCCGTCCAGGTCTGTGAGGACTGCGCTCAGGCGATCTGCTCGAGCCCCGGCACGATCACCGCAAAGATGTCGCCGGCCGCCGCCAGACTGGCCGCCTGCAACTGCTCCGCCGGGACAATGCCGCCACCGGTGGCCGGCAGGTCGCGCGTGGCGGTGGTATTCGCCACGATCGTCGCGGCGTAGCCGAGGTTGAAGGCGCCGCGCGCGGTCGAATTGATGCAGACGTGCGTCATGAAGCCGGTCAGCACCACACTCTGGATGCCAAGTTTCTTCAATTCCTCGTCCAGCGGCGTCTGGATGAAGCTGTTCGGGTAGGCCTTGGTGATCACCGTCTCGCCGGCCAGCGGCGCCACCGGGTCGGCGATCTGGCCGATCGGCGCGGTGACATCATAGGGCGAGCCGACGCCGGCGTCGTGGCGGATGTGGATGACCGGGCGGCCCATCTCGCGCGCGCGGTCCAGCACGCGGCGCGCCTGCACCAGCGCCTCTTCCACGCCCTTGAGGCGCATCACGCCCTCGCGGTAGGTGTTCTGCAGATCGACCATGATCAGGGCCGAGTCCTGCAGGCGGGCGGGGGTGGTGCCGAGGCCGGCGACTTCGCGGAGGGTCTGGACGCTCATCGGGGGTGCTCCTGTGGAGTTGCGCGGAGCCGCTTTTGCAGTAAGCGGCTGTCGAAAGAGGGCGAAGTATGCCGCATTGGTTGCGCGCGAGGCATCCGCGCTTGAGCTTGCCTAGGCCGCCGGGATGACGCAGCCGGGCTCGACCTCGACGCGCCGGTCGACCTGCTCGAAAGCGCTCGGGCGGTGCGCTACCACCAGCACCGTGCGGCCGCCGGCGTGTTCGGCCATCAGCGCCGCCAGCACCTGCGACTCGGTGGCGGTATCCAGCGCGCTGGTGGCTTCGTCGAGCAGCAGGATGGGCGCGTCGCGCAGCACCGCGCGGGCGATGCCGACGCGCTGGCGTTCGCCGCCGGAGAGCACGTGGCCCTTCTCGCCGACCAGCGTCTCGACGCCCTGCGGCAGCCGCGCGATGAGCTCGTCGAGGCAGGCGATGCGGCATGCGCGCGCAAAGTCGGCCTCACTCACCTCCCGCGACAGGGTGATGTTCTCGCGCAGGCTCAGGTTGAAGAGTTCGGTCTCCTGCAGCACCACCGCCACCTGCCCGACCAGCGCGTCGTGGCGGATCTGCGCCAGATCCGTGTCACCGATGGTCAGACGCCCGCTGCTGACCGGGTAGAGGCCGAGCAGCAGCTTGACCAGCGTGCTCTTGCCGCTGCCGGAGGGCCCGGCCACGCCGAGCTTCTCGCCGCGCTGCAGGGCCAGGTTGATGGGGCCGAGCGTGGCGCCGTCCGGGTAGGCAAAGCGCACGCCCTGCCAGCGGATGGCGTCCCAGTTGGCGGGGAAGGGCGCGCTGCCGCCAGTGGGCGCACGGCTGGCGAAGATCGGCATCAGCCGGCCGAGGTTGGAGGTGCGCTCGATCATGGTCTGCACCTTGTCGGTCATGTCCATGCTCGCCTCGCGCAAGGTGTTGAAGTACGCCGCGTAGGTCAGCACCATGCCCACCGAGAGCCGCCCGTCGAGCACCGCCCAGGCCACGCCGAGGATGTACAGCGCCCACGCCAGCGCGGTGTGCAGCTGAAACGTCATCCACTTGCTGTTGGTCAGGCGCAGCCGCTGGTAGGCGAAGTCGCGCGCCTGCGCCTCGCGTTCGGCCACCTTGCCGGTGAGCCCGCCGGCTGCGCCCATGGCCTTGACCGAGAGGATGTTGGTGGCGCTCTCGACAAAACTGCCGCTCGCGTTCTCCTGGCTCGCGTTGATGACGTCGGAGAGGCGTGCCACGCGCCGGTAGAAGGTCCACTCGAGCAGGGCCAGCCCGCCCACGTAATAGATGAAGAAGAGCACCGAGGCCGGCCACAGCCAGACGCAGGCAATCAGCGCGCCAAAGAACGCCGCCAGCGCGACGAACAGGTTGTTCATCAGGTCGGCTGACCACTCGCGCACCGCTTCGGCGCCGGTGAGCACGCGCTGCGCCTTGTTGCCGGTGCTTTCCTGCTGGTGCCAAGCCAAGGAAAAGTCGAGCAGCCGCTCGAAGCCCCAGACCTTGGCCCGGTAGCGCGACTCGATGCTCATGCGGCCGATGACGCGCTTGGTCGACAGGCGCACCATGGCCACCACCGCATGTGCGATGCCCAGCGTCGCCACCGTCCAGTAGAGCGGCTCCAGGCTCTCGTCGGCCTGGTGTTGCAGCAGGAAGTCGGCGACCCGGCCGATCAGGTAGGGCGGCAGCAGCGCGTAGAACTGCACGGCCAGCAGCACCGCCGAGAAGGCAAGGTAGCGGCGCCGGTCCTCGCCGAGGAAGAACAGCAGCGCGCCCGGCACGTCGAGCAGGCCGAAGGGGCGAGGAGACGGCGTGGCGTTATTGGGGGTCTTGGCGGGCGACGGGTGGTCTTGTGCAGGTTCGCTGCTTGGGCTGCTCATGCGGTGATTATCGCGCGCAGGGACGACTCTTGAGCGTTGCCGGTGCAACATGACCGTAACCTGGCGTCGCGACACTGGGCCTCCGTGAAGGCGCTTATCTCGACTGCAAGCGGCAGTCTCGGCGAGGTCTGGCGCGGTGTTGACCAGCGCATCGCCGTCGGCGGCTGGCTGGCCTGGGTGGCGCTGGCCGGCCTGTGCCTCGCGCTGTTCGTCCCCGGCTGCCAGTCGATCCCTGCCACCGACCGCGACGAATCGCGCTACGCGCAGGCCTCGCGGCAGATCCTCGAGAGCGGTGACTGGGTCGATATTCGCTTTCAGGACGAGTTGCGGCTCAAGAAACCGCCGGGCATCTACTGGCTGCAAGCCGGCGTCCGTCAGGCGCTCGACCTTCCGGACCGCATCGGCAGTTACCGCCTGACCTCGCTGCTGGGCGCCACCTTGGCGGTGCTGCTGTTCTACGCGCTGTCGCGGCGCCTTCTGGACAGGCGGGAGGCGTTGTGGCCACCGGTACTCCTCGCAACCTCGTTCCTGCTCGGCGCCGAGGTGCGGCTCGCCACCACCGACGCAGTTCTGCTGCTCTGCACCACACTTGCTGGGTCCGTGCTGACGCTGCGCTGGCTCGGCCGTGCGTGGCCGCGCCTCGGGCTGCCCGCCTTCGCCGCGGCCGTTTGCGTGGCAGGCGCGCGCGTGGCGCTGGGCGCCCACTACGCCTCCGACGTGCTGGTCGCTATCGCGATGGTGTTCGTGTTCTTTGGGTGTTTGCGCCTTGTGTCGCCTGAGTGCCCGTCGCTCGACCGCTCCGTGCGCAACCCGGGCTTCTCAAAACCGGCGTTCTAGTCCGCGCTTCAGGGTGCTTGGTTACCGGCCGTGTCGTCGGTCAGTTCGAGCCAGTCAGCTCGCCCTGACGGCGTGTACCGCTCGCCCCCGGCTCTGGCCCCCGCACTCCTGCGCGGCTGGGCGGCAACTTCGTGCAAACCTCGCCGGACAAGCCGCGCAACTCGGTGGTGCTGCGCCAGTGCGAACTCACCGTGCACATCACCACCAAATCTGAACGTCTTGCGCCTTTAATCGCCAAGCGGTCATGCTTTGAGCTGGTCCAGAATGGCCGGGTTCTCCAGTGTCGAGACGTCCTGGGTGATCTCCTCGCCTTTGGCCAGTTGGCGCAGCAGGCGCCGCATGATCTTGCCGGAGCGGGTCTTGGGCAGGTTGTCGCCAAAGCGCACGTCTTTGGGCTTGGCGATCGGGCCGATCTCCTTGCCGACGTGGTCGGACAGCTGCTTGATGGTCGCCTTGACCTCGTCGCCGGTCGGGCGCTGGCCCTTGAGCACGACGAACGCGACGATCGCTTCACCCGTCACGTCGTCCGGCTTGCCGACCACCGCGGCCTCGGCCACCAGCGGGTGCGACACCAGCGCCGACTCGATCTCCATGGTCCCCATGCGGTGACCGGAGACGTTGAGCACGTCGTCAATGCGGCCGACGATGGTGAAGTAGCCGGTCTCCTTGTCGCGGATCGAGCCGTCGCCCGCCAGATACAGCTTGCCGCCCAGTTCGGCCGGGTAGTAGCTGCTCTTGAAGCGCTCCGGGTCGTTCCAGATGGTGCGGATCATGCTCGGCCACGGCCGCTTGACCACCAGCAGGCCGCCTTGACCGTTGGGCACGTCATGGCCGGCCTCGTCGACGATGGCGGCGGCGATGCCCGGCAGCGGCAGCGTGCACGAGCCCGGCACCAGGGGCGTGGCGCCCGGCAGCGGCGTGATCATGTGGCCGCCGGTCTCGGTCTGCCAGAAGGTGTCCATGATCGGGCAGCGCTCGTGACCGACCTCGCGGTGGTACCACATCCACGCTTCCGGGTTGATCGGCTCGCCCACCGAGCCGAGGACGCGCAGCGAGTCGAGCTTGAAGTTGCGCGGGTGGGTGGCCGGGTTCTCGTCGTTGGCCTTGATCAGCGCGCGGATGGCAGTGGGCGCGGTGTAGAACACCGACACCTTGTGTGCGTCGATCATCTTCCAGAAGCGGCTGGCGTCCGGGTAGCTCGGCACGCCCTCGAACACCACCTGCGTGGCGCCGCAGGAGAGCGGCCCGTAGGCGACGTAGCTGTGGCCGGTGATCCAGCCCACGTCGGCCGTGCACCAGAAGACGTCGGAGGGCTTGATGTCGAAGGTCCACTGCATGGTGAGCGTGGCCCACAGCAGGTAGCCGCCCGACGAATGCTGCACGCCCTTGGGTTTGCCGGTGGAGCCCGAGGTGTAGAGCAGGAACAGCGGGTGCTCGGCATTGACCGGCACCGGTGTGTGCGACTTCGGCTGGCCAGCAATGGCATCACTCCACCAGATGTCGCGGCCCTCGGTCCAGGCGGTGTCCTGTCCGGTGCGCTTGAGCACCACCACTTTACGGATGGTCTCGCAGCCGCCCATGGCGAGCGCTTCATCGACCGCCGGCTTGAGCGGGATGGCCTTGCCGCCGCGCTTCTGGCCGTCGGCAGTGATCACCAACGAGGCGCCGGCGTCGTGGATGCGGTCGCGCAGCGACTGTGCCGAGAAGCCGCCGAACACCACCGAGTGCGTCGCGCCGATGCGCGCGCAAGCCTGCATGGCCGCCACCGCTTCGATGCTCATGGCCAGGTAGATGACGACGCGGTCACCCTTCTGCACGCCGAGCGCGGTCAGCGCGTTGGCCAGCTGGCAGACGCGCGCATGCAGGTCGGCATAGGTGGAGACGATGACCTCGCCGTCGTCTGCTTCAAAAATGATCGCCGGTTTGTCGGCGAGCGCCGGCAGGTGGCGGTCCAAGCAGTTGTACGAGACGTTGAGCTCGCCGTCGTTGAACCACTGGTAGAAGGGTGCCCGGGATTCGTCGAGAACCTTGGTAAACGGCTTGGTCCAGACCAGCTTCTCGCGTGCGAGGCGCGCCCAGAAGGCGTCCGGGTCATGGTCGGCCTCGGCGCACAACGCCTTGTAGGCGTCCATGCCGGCGATGGCGGCGGTTTGGGCCAGGTCGGCGGGGGGCGGGA
Source organism: Rhodocyclaceae bacterium (assembly GCA_018882975.1). GTDB lineage: Bacteria > Pseudomonadota > Gammaproteobacteria > Burkholderiales > UBA3065 > UBA3065. Next base: position 23,682 of record VEQZ01000029.1, read on the forward strand.
AGATGCGGGTTTCTTGAAGCGACGACTCGATGTTCTGCGACACCGGGGTTCCTCCTGGGCTAGTGCGACCGTCGGGGCCGGTCTTTGCCGTGCACACTCTGACGATTCACTGGACAACCTCACTACACCTAAGTGTATCCCGAGGCCCCGACGATGCGCCACAAGGCGCGGCTGACATGGCTCAGCCCGGCGTGGCCGGGCTGAGGGGCGGCCTATAATCAGATGCCCCCGAATCCCGGGTCCGAACCTTGCCCGCCCGAGCCACGTGCCGCGCCTCGCGACACGGTGACCGGCGCCCCAGGAGCCCACATGCCCACCA
>VEQZ01000096.1 GCA_018882975.1 Rhodocyclaceae bacterium
GGCGCCGGCATGATCAAGCCGAACATGGCGACCATGCTCGGCTACGTTTGTACCGACGCCAATGTCGATGCGGCGGTGCTGCAGGCCATGCTCGCCCGCGCCGCTGATGCTTCCTTCAACAGCATCACGGTGGATGGCGACACCTCCACCAACGATTCGCTGGTGCTGGCCGCCACTGGCAAGGCGGCGATGCCGCGCATCAGGTCGGCGGAGTCGCCGGAGGGCCGCGCGCTGTACGCCGCCATCGAGCGGATCTGCATCGAACTGGCGCAGGCCATCGTGCGGGATGGCGAGGGCGCCACCAAGTTCATCAGCATCGCCGTGCGCGGTGGTCGCGACCGCGACGAGTGCCGCAAGGTCGGCTACGCCATCGGCCATTCGCCGCTGGTCAAGACCGCGTTCTTCGCCTCCGACCCCAATCTGGGCCGGATCCTGGCGGCGATCGGCTACGCCGGCATCACCGACCTCGATGTCGACCGCATCCGTGTGCACCTCGATGACGTGCTGGTGGCCGAGCACGGCGGCCGCGCCGCCAGCTACCGCGAGGAGGACGGCGCGCGGGTGATGCAGCAGGACGAAATCAGCATCCACATCGACCTGGCGCGTGGCGATGCCGCAGCCACCGTCTGGACCTGCGACTTCAGCTACGACTACGTGCGCATCAACGCCGACTACCGGAGCTGAGCGTGACCGGCGGCATCGAAGACATCGAACCGCTGCTGCAACGGCTGGACCGCATCGCCGACGCGCTCGAAGGTCGGGTGCGTCCAGCGAGCACCGACTGGGACGCGGCGGTGGCTTTCCGCTGGCGCGGTGGGCGCTGCCAGCCGGTGGCGCACCGGCATGTCATCCGCCTCGACGACCTGCTCGGCGTCGATGCGCAGAAGGCCGAGTTGGCGCGCAACACCGCGCAGTTCGTCGCCGGCCGCCCGGCCAACAACGTGCTGCTCACCGGCGCCCGCGGCACCGGCAAGTCCTCGCTGGTCAAAGCCGTGCTCGACCGCCATGCTGGGGAGGGCTTGCGCCTGATCGAGGTCGATCGCGAGGAGTTGGCGCACCTGCCCGACATTGTCGACCGCGTCGCCGCCAGTCCGCGCCGCTTTATCGTCTATTGCGACGACCTGGCGTTTGACGAGGACGAGCCGGGTTATCGTGCGCTCAAGGCGGTGCTCGACGGCTCCGTCGCCGCGCCGGGCGACAACCTGCTCATCTACGCCACCTCCAACCGCCGCCACCTGATGCCCGAGTATCAGGACGACAACCTGCCGCTGATCCGCGGCGGCGAGATCCATCCGCGCGAGGCGGTCGAGGAGAAGGTGTCGCTGTCCGAGCGCTTTGGCCTGTGGGTCAGTTTCCATGCTTTCGACCAGGACGAGTACCTGGCCATCGCCGCGCACTGGCTGGCCGCACTGGGCTGGCGCGGCGAGGCGGACGCGTGGCGCGGCGAGGCGCTGCGCTGGGCGCTGTCGCGTGGCGCGCGCAACGGCCGGGTGGCGGCGCAGTTCGCGCGCGACTTTGCCGGACGGAAGGGTCTCGGCGGCGAGGCCGCTTCGCCGGAACCCCCGCGTGGCTGAAACCGTGCCCGACCGGGCGTCGCAGGCCGAAGGGCTAAAGCCCGTGGATGTCGTCTGCGGAGTGGTCTGGCGCGATGGGCGCTACTTGCTGGCGCAGCGTCCGGAGGGGCGCATCTGGGCCGGCTGGTGGGAATTCCCGGGCGGCAAGATCGAGCCCGGCGAGACGCCACGCAACGCCATCGCGCGCGAACTGCGCGAGGAACTCGGCATTGGCGTGACGCGCGCCGACCCTTGGCTGTGCAAGTCGTTCGACTATCCCCACGCGCGCGTGCAACTGCATTTCTTCCACGTGCGCGCGTGGACCGGTGAGCCTGCCTGCCTCGAAGGGCAGACCCTGCACTGGCAGACGCCGGGTGCTGCTTGCGGGGCGGGGCCACTGCTGCCGGCCAACGCGCCGATCTTGCGCGCGCTCGACATGCCGGCGCTGCTGCCGGTCACGCCGCCGCCCGAGGTGCCGCATGGCGAGGCACTCCAGCGGGTCGCGGCAGCGCTGGCGCATGGCGCTCCCGACGGTGGCTCCGCGCCCGTGGCCCCAGGAACAACCCAAGACGCAGCCCCCGCCCCCGGCGGCAGCGGAAGCCAGAGCCGCTGGCTGCAGGTCCGCCGCGGCGACCTGATGCCGACGCAGTGGCGCGACTGGCTGGCGTTGTGCGTCGAGCATGGCGTGCGACCCATCGCCAACGTCGCGCCGGGCCTTGCCGCGGGGCTGGGAGCCGATGCCCTTCATCTCAACGCCGCCCGCCTCGCACAACTGACCTCCCGGCCCGAGCTTGAACTGGTCGGGGCATCGGTTCATGGCCGGGCCGAGATCGAGCGCGCGGCCGAACTCGGCCTCGACTACGTCATACTCGGCAGCGTGAACAGCACGCCATCGCACCCGGGCGCATCCGGAATCGGCTGGCCGGCATGGGCCGATGCCGCCCTTTGGGCTGGTCTGCCGGTCTACGCCATCGGGGGCCTTCGCCCGACTGATCTCGATGTGGCGCGCGCGCATGGCGCCAGCGGCATCGCCATGATCGGTGCGGCGTGGGGCGCGCCATGAGTGTGCCGGGCGCCGGCGCGGTGACGCCGCTGCGCGTGCCCTTGGATTGGGCGACCGCCAAACTGCGCCCCGGTTTGGCCATCTGGCCTCTGTTGATGGCCATGCTCGGGGCCTGCACCCCGCCGGTTGGCGATGCCGTGGTCGCCGCCGAGACCTGTGCCGACCCGGTCGCCACCTGCGTGCTGGGCAATGGCATGTCGCTGCAGACGCGTGAGTCGCCGAGGCCGCTCACCACCCTGCACCTGACCCTGCGCGACGTGCCAGTGCAGGTCACGGCCGTGCAGGTGGAGGCGAGCATGGCTGGCATGGCCATGCCGCCGGTGAGCGTCGCCCTGCGCAACGCCGGGCCGAGCGAGTGGGCCGGCGAATTGATCCTGCCGGTCTGCAGCCAAGGGCGCAGCGATTGGCTGTGGACGCTGGTGACGCGTGTCGACAGCGGCGAACGGCGCACGGCGGTCGCCGTGGCGGCTGGGGGCTGAGGGGGTGTAGGGCGGTTGGCTGATGCGGCCTTGGGCGTATGCGGCGCAGGATTATGGGGTTCGGCTTTTGCCATTGCCCAATATTCCCGTAACTACGATAATGCTCGTGGACATCGAGTTCGACGAAGAGAAGCGTCGCGACACTTTGGTAGACCGCGGCCTCGACTTTGCCCGCGCGGACGATGTCTTCGCGAAGGTGCACTTCACTGCCGGAGACCTCCGGCGCGAGTGCCCCGACCCTCGCTTCATCACCGTGGGCAGGCTCGACGGACGGCTCGTCGTGGTCGTGTGTACGCCCCGCGGAACCGCGCGGCGGATCATCAGCATGAGGAAAGCCAATGAGCGAGAACGCCGGGACTTCTCAAAAACCCTGGATTGACCCGGACGACGCGGCCGAACTCGACGAGGCCTGGTTCGAGCGGGCCGATCTCTACGACGGCGCTACGCTGGCGCGGCGTGGCCGCCGGCCTGCGGCGGTGACCAAAGTCGCCCTTACCGTGCGTTACGACGCCGATGTGGTCGCCGCCTTCCGCGCCTCGGGCAAGGGCTGGCAGACGCGCATGAACGATGCGCTGCGCGAGTGGCTGGCGGAGCATCCGCAGATCGGCTCGCAAGGCCAATGAGCGCGACCTCGGCGATATGAAGACAGCGCACCCTCAGGCGGTATTGATCACCTTGGCCTGAGCCGGCACCAGTTTTGCGCACCGGGTATTGCGGGGGGCGCGAACGGTAGGGCATTTGGCAGATGCGGCCGCAGCACTTTTTGGCGGACGATCTGGCAAAACCAGACCCTTGCCAACCGTGAACACTCGATTACAATCTGACGGCTACACGATCAAGCGGCTGCCGCACTTCGACGCTTGGTTCGACAGCCTTCCCGACGGCAGAACGAGGATCCGGCTTGCGCGGCGTCTGGACAAGGTGCAACGCGGTCTGCTCGGTGATGTGGCGCCGGTGGGCGAGGGCGTTTGGGAGATGCGAGAGTTCTTCGGGCCCGGCTGGCGAATGTATTTCGTGGAGCGAGACGGCACGCTGGTGGTGATGCTCGGCGGCGGCGACAAGTCGACACAGCCTCAGGACATCGCCCGTGCCATTGAACTTGCCGCAACCTTGGGGGAATGACCATGAACGCCCGCCACAGCATCGCCGACCTGCCGGATTTCGACATGGCGGAGCATCTCCGCACGGCCGAGGACATCGCGCACTACCTGACGCTGGTGCTGGAGGACAACGACCCGGCCGAATTGAGCCACGCGCTGGGCGTGATTGCCCGCGCGCGCGGCATGACCGAAGTGGCCCGCGCTGCCGGCCTGACGCGCGAGGCGCTCTACAAGGCGCTGCGGGCCGATGCGCATCCGCGGTTCGACACCATCGCGCGGGTCTGCGCTGCGCTGGGGGTCAAGTTGCTGGCGCAGCCGGCAGGTCGGTAGGGCGATTGCGGCGAGCGATGCGCCAAGGGCTCACCTGGCGAGCCCCTCGCCCCTTGGGCTGACTGCTCTCCGTAAAAGGGGGTCGGCCAAGCCCGCTGTTGTCTGACGAGGATTTTTGCGAGATGCAGGCCTTGTTGCTGGAGAACCCGTTGGTTGGCGATTTCATGGTCGGTAGGCGCGGTCTGCGCAAACTGGGCGTCACCTTGCCGGGCCGCGGCAAACGGGGTGGGGCAAGGGGGAAATGCAAAATAATTGTTGGAATTTCCGCACGTTCGTGTGGGGAGTGACTTTTGCCGCTCGTCAAGCGGTACGAAGCCCACCGACCCTCAGGCGTAATTCACTCTGTTCCACTCGATGGCGCGCCGGCGCCAGTGGTCGTCAATGGCCTGAGTAAAGTCGGTGCGTACCAGTTTGGCTCGGCCCTCGCACCAGTCGGCGGAATCGCGCCGGACGAGAACCCCTTCCAGCGGCCCGTCGCGGTAGGCGCTGCCGGTGCTGGAAACACGCTGCTGCAGCTGCGCGAGCGATGTGCGCCCACGCATCAGCACCGGTACCGTCTGCAGGCCGACGCTCGCGGCTAGCGCGTTGCGTCGGTTTACGCTCCAGAAACGCCCGGCGGCCCGGTCATAGACGTCAAACATCAGGAACAAGTCGGGCAGCGCCGTGTAATCCAGCGAGTGTCGCGCTGCGCACCACTCGCCAAACAACATCAGATCGGGATTGAGCGCCGCACGCACAGCGTCGCCGCGCTGCTCCAACCATGCCGAGAGACGGCCGAACTGCCCTGCATGCGGCTCGGCCAGGTATTGTCCACGGTTCTGCGCGCGCAACTCGCCATCCGCACCCAGCGAGAAGCCGAGGTTGGCGCCGTCGAGCTTCTCCTCTACGACGACTTCGCCATCAAGCAGGGCCCGCGCCTCTGCCTGCGACAGAACCTTGTCGTCGCGCGGCGCGCCTGCTGCCAGCCACACCAGATGCGGCGTGTGCGGGAAGCGGAAGAAGTCGGACGTCATGGCGCGGGCAACTTGGATCGATACCAGCGTTCTGGCAACAAACGGACGAAGGCGATACCGATCTCGGCCAGGCGCTCCTCGGCGACGAACCAGTCGGTTTCGGCTCCGTAGACGATCGGCGTGACCCGCTCGTGCAGCAGTTGGGCTGCGAAGGCCGCCGCCACCCACTTGCGGGCCTCGCGGTCCGGCACGAGCGCCTCGTGTTGGGGTT
>VEQZ01000097.1 GCA_018882975.1 Rhodocyclaceae bacterium
GGGTGGTTCCGACCGCGGCCTGCTGCCGGTCGAGAGCACCATCATGGTGGCGATCCCGGAGCTCGACGGCGCCACCGTGCCGATGGTCTATGGCGGCCGGCCCGGCCCGGCCGGCAGCCAGTGCACCGGGTGTCACCGCCGTTGCAGTTTTGACCACAACCACGGTGGCCAGGACATGGTCTCCTGCACCGAGCGCACTGCCATGCTCGCTGCGCGTGTCGCCCGCTGGGTCGACCTCGAGCGCGCCGGGCGCGCCGAGCGTCGTATCGCCATGGTGCTGTTCAACTTTCCGCCCAACGCTGGCAATGTCGGCACCGCCGCCCACCTGTCGGTGTTCGAGTCGCTGTGGAACACCCTGGCGGCGCTGCAGCGCGCGGGTTACTGCGTCGACCTGCCGGAGACCGTCGATGCGCTGCGCACAGCGATCGTCGATGGCAACACATCGCACACCGGCGCGCTGGCGAATGTTCATGTCCGCATCCCGGTCGACGAGCACGTGCGCCGCGAGCGCTGGCTCAAGGACATCGAGGCGCAGTGGGGGCCGGCGCCCGGCCGTCAGCTCACCGATGGCGCGAGTCTGTTCGTCATGGGCGCGCAGTTCGGCAAGGTGTTCATCGGTGTGCAGCCGGGCATGGGCTACGAGGGCGACCCGATGCGCCTGCTGTTCGAGCGTGGCTTTGCCCCTACCCACGCCTTCTCCGCCTTCTACCGCTGGATCCGCGAGGACTTCAAGGCCCACGCGGTGTTGCATTTCGGTACCCACGGCGCGCTGGAGTTCATGCCCGGCAAGCAGACCGGCATGACCGCCGCCTGTTGGCCCGACCGTCTGATCGGCGACCTGCCCAACCTCTACCTCTACGCCGCCAACAACCCGTCCGAAGGCGCCATCGCCAAGCGCCGCGCCGCCGCCACGCTGATCAGCTACCTGACGCCGCCGGTTGCCGAATCGGGCCTTTACCGCGGTCTGAGCGAGCTCAAGACCTCGCTCGACCGCTGGCGCAGCCTCGACGAGGACAGCGCCCCTGCCGAGCGCGAGGGTCTGGCCGAGACGATCCTGGCGCAGGCGGTGGCGGTCGATCTGTTCCCGGCCGACCTTGCATGGCCGACGGGTGAGGCGCTTGACGCGCTGATCCAGCGGCTCGGCAATGAGCTGCTCGAACTCGAATACACACTCATCCCGCACGGGCTGCACGTGGTCGGCGCCGCCGCCACGCCCGAGCAGCGCATCGATTTTCTGGTCTCGATGACCGAGTCGGGTCAGGGGCCGGTGCCGCCGCGCGTCGCCATCGAGGCACTGGTCGGCGGTGCCGGCTACGTCCGTTTCGCCGAATTGGCAGGCCTGCCGCGCGGCGACGAGTTGCAGCGCTTGTACGAGCAGCTCTCGCGCGTGGATGCGCAGTTGGCCGTGGACACCGAGGTCGATGCCATTCTGCGCGCGCTTGACGGCCGCTACGTGGCGCCGGCGCCGGGGGGCGACCTGCTGCGCAGCCCGGAGATCCTGCCGACCGGCCGCAATGTCTGCGGCTTCGATCCGTTCCGCATCCCCAGCGCCTATGCCCTCAAGGACGGCGCGCGCCAGGCGCAGCGCATCCTCGACCGCCATGCCGCCGATGGCAACCCCTTGCCCGAGTCGATCGCGGTGGTGCTGTGGGGCACCGACAACCTCAAGACCGAGGGTGCCCCCATCGGCCAGGTGCTCGCCCTGCTGGGCACGACTCCGCGTTTCGACAGCTATGGCCGTCTGGCGGGCGCCGACCTGATCCCGCTCGAGCAACTCGGCCGACCGCGCATCGACGTGGTGGTCACCCTGTCCGGCATCTTCCGCGACCTCATGCCGCTGCAGATCAAGCTGCTGGCCGAAGCCGCTTTCGCCGCCGCCAGCGCCGACGAGCCGCCTGAGCACAACTACGTGCGCAAGCACACGCTCGACTACATGGCCAAGCACGGCTGCGACCTCGAGACTGCGGCCTTGCGCGTGTTCGGCAACGCCGACGGCACCTACGGTGCCAATGTCAACCACTTGATCGATGCCGGCTGCTGGGAGCAGGAGGGCGAACTCGCCGACACCTACTCGCGACGCAAGGGCTTTGCCTATGGCCGCACCGGCCGGCCGGTGCAGCAGGCCGCCTTGCTGCAGAGCGTGCTGGCCGATGTGAGCTTGGCGTATCAGAACCTCGATTCGCTGGAACTGGGCGTCACCACCATCGACGTCTACTTCGACACGCTTGGCGGCATCAGCGGTGCCATCAAGCAGGCGCAGGGCGGCAAGACACCGGCGGTCTACATCGGCGACCAGACCCGCGGCGAGGGTACGGTGCGCAGTCTGTCCGAGCAGGTGGCGATCGAGACGCGCACGCGCATGCTCAACCCCAAGTGGTACGAGGGCATGCTCAGGCACGGCTACGAGGGCGTGAGCCAGATCGAGGCGCACATCACCAACACCTTCGCCTGGTCGGCCACCACCGGGCAAGTTCAACCTTGGGTGTACCAGCAACTGACCCAGACTTTCCTGCTCGACCCGGAGATGCGCGACCGCCTCGCGCGTCTCAACCCGGCCGCCTCGGCCAAGCTCGCCAACCGGCTGATCGAGGCATCCAACCGCGATTTTTGGCAACCCAGCGCCGAAACCCTCGAAGCCCTCCGCCGTGCCGGCGAAGAGCTCGAGGACCGTCTCGAAGGCGTTTACGAAGGAGCATCCGCATGAGCCTCACCAGTGTCCCCGTCGCCGATATCCGGCGCCCCGGCAGTCGCGCCGATGGCGAGGGCAGCGTGCAGGTGCACCTTGACCCGCGCGTCAAGATCGGCACTGCCAAGGTCTTCGCCATCTACGGCAAAGGCGGCATCGGCAAGAGCACGACCTCGTCCAACCTGTCCGCCGCCTTCAGCAAGCTCGGCAAGCGTGTGCTGCAGATCGGTTGCGACCCCAAGCACGACAGCACCTTCACCCTGACCAAGAAGCTGGTGCCGACCGTCATCGACGTGCTCGAAACGGTCGATTTCCACAGCGAGGAGTTGCGCCCCGAGGACTTCGTCTACGAAGGCTACAACGGCGTACTCTGCGTCGAGGCCGGCGGCCCGCCCGCAGGCACTGGCTGTGGCGGCTACGTGGTGGGGCAGACGGTCAAGCTGCTCAAGGAGCACCACCTGCTCGAGGACACCGATGTGGTGATCTTCGACGTGCTCGGCGACGTGGTGTGTGGCGGCTTTGCCGCGCCCTTGCAACATGCTGATCGCGCCATGATCGTCACCGCCAACGACTTCGACAGCATCTTCGCCATGAACCGCATCGTCCAGGCGATCGGCGCAAAGGCCAAGAATTACAACGTGCGTCTCGGCGGCGTGATCGCCAACCGCTCGGATGCCACCGACCAGATCGACAAGTTCAATCAGCGCGTCGGCCTGCAGACCATGGCGCGCTTCCCGCAACTGGACGTGATCCGCCAGAGCCGCCTGAAGAAGTCGACGCTGTTCGAGCTGGAGGACAGCCCGGAGCTGCGCGCGGTTCAGGACGAGTATCTGCAGTTGGCGGCGCGGATGTGGGCCGGCACCCCCGGTTCGGCGCCCGAGGCGCTCAAGGACCGCGAGATCTTCGATCTGCTGGGTTTCGACTGAGCGGGCGGGGAGGCCAAGTGCATCTAGTCAAGGAACCGCTGATCCACGAGGCGCCCTCCTACCGGGAGCGGCGCCGCACGATCCAGCATTACTTCGATCGCACCGCGGTCGAGGCTTGGGCGCGCCTGACCTCCGCAGCCCCGGTCAGCGGCGTGCGCGCCACTGTGCGTGCCGGCCGCGAGACCATGCGCAACCATATCCTCTCCTATCTGCCGGCGGACCTCACCGGTGCGCGCATCCTCGATGCCGGCTGCGGCACCGGCGCCATGGCGGTGGAACTGGCGCGGCGCGGCGCCGAGGTGGTGGCAGTGGACCTCTCGCCCACCCTCATCCAGCTCGCCCGCGACCGCACCCCGCGTGATCTTGGTTCAGGCTCGATCGACTTCCGCGCCGGTGACATGCTCAGCCCGCAACTGGGCATCTTCGACCACGTGGTGTCGATGGACGCGCTGATTCATTACCACCGCGACGATGTGGTACGGGTGCTCGAGGGCCTTGGCACACGCTGCCGGCGCAGCCTGGTGTTCACCTTCGCGCCGCAGAACGCCCTGCTGTTCCTGATGTTCGGCGTCGGCAAGCTGTTCCCGCGCAGCGACCGCTCGCCGGCCATCTACCCGGTGCGCGAACGCACCCTGCGCCGCCTGATCGGTGAAGACCCTGCCATGCGCCACTGGAGCATCGGTCGTACGGTCAAGGTCTCGCGCGGCTTCTACATCTCGCAGGCGCTGGAACTGGTGCGGCGATGATCAACCCGTTCCGTCGCGACGCCCGCCAGATGTGGCTGCGCATCAGTCCACGGTTGTTGCCGTTCGCCGATGCCGCCAGCGCCGACCTGCCGCTGGCGCGCCTGCTGCGTCTGTCGCTGTTTCAGGTCTCGGTGGGTATGGTCACTGCGCTGCTGGTGGGCACGCTCAACCGCATCATGATCGTCGAGCTTGGCGTGGGCGCCTGGCTGGTTTCGCTGATGGTGGCCGTGCCATTGCTCGCCGCACCTTTCCGTGCGCTGATCGGCTTCAAATCTGACGTGCACCGATCGGTGCTGGGCTGGCGGCGCGTGCCTTACATCTGGTTCGGCACCATCCTGCAGTTCGGCGGGCTGGCGATCATGCCTTTCGCGCTGATCCTGCTGTCCGGGGACACGCACTGGCCGGCATGGTTCGCCAAGGTCGCCGCCGCGCTGGCTTTTCTGCTGGTCGGCATGGGCGTGCAGACCACCCAGACCGCCGGCCTCGCCCTGGCCACCGACCTCGCTGCTGAGAAGACGCGGCCGCGGGTGGTGGCGCTGATGTACACCATGCTGCTGGTGGGGATGGTCGCCAGCGGCATCGCCTTCGGTCTGCTGCTGAGCGATTTCAGCCAGGTCAAGTTGGTCAAGGTGGTGCAGGGTGCCGCAACGCTCACCCTCGTCCTCAACCTGTTCGCATTGTGGAAACAGGAGCCGCGGCGGCCGCACCTGACGCACCCCGCGCTCGCCCGCCCGGGCTTCGGCGAGAGTTGGAAGACCTTCTCCGCCAACCCCTCGACGGCCCGCTTCCTCGTCGCGCTGGGACTCGGCACGGCCGCCTTCAACATGCAGGACATCGTGCTGGAGCCTTACGGCGCCGAGATTCTCGGCCTCTCGGTGGGCGAGACCTCAGCGCTGACGGCGCTGATGGCCGGTGGCGCGCTGGTGGCCTTCATGGCGGCCGCCCGTCTGCTGGCGCGCGGCTTCAACGCCAACCGCATCGCTGCGGCCGGGCTGGTCTGTGGCCTGTGGGCGTTTGCCGCCGTGATCTTTGCCGACCCGCTGGATTCGGCGGCGCTCTTCCGCGTTGGTGTGGCGCTGATCGGTTTTGGCGGGGGACTTTTCTCGGTCGGCACCTTGACTACGGCGATGAGCCTCGAGGAGTCCGGCCTCACCGGCATGGCGCTGGGCGCATGGGGCGCGGTGCAGGCCACCTGCATGGGCGGCGCGATCGCCATCGGCGGTGCCTTGCGCGATTGGGTCTCGGCGGTCGCCACCACGGGTGTGCTCGGCGAGGCCATGAACCACCCCTCGACCGGCTATGGCACGGTC
>VEQZ01000030.1 GCA_018882975.1 Rhodocyclaceae bacterium
GGCCTGCGCGGTCGAGCTGATCCACGCCTATTCGCTGGTGCACGACGACATGCCCTGCATGGACGACGACGACCTGCGGCGCGGCAAGCCGACCGTGCATGTGGCCTACGACGAAGCCACCGCGATGCTGGTCGGCGACAGCCTGCAGTCGCTCGCCTTCGCGCTGGTCTCGGCACCCGGTCTGGGCATCGACGCGGCGGGGCAGGTCGCCATCGTGCATCAGCTGGCGCTGGCCAGCGGCTCGCGCGGCATGGCCGGCGGGCAGGCCATCGACCTCGACAGCGTCGGTGTCGAACTCAGCGTGCCGGCGCTCGAGCATATGCACATCCACAAGACCGGCGCCCTGATCCGCGCCGCCGTGTCGATGGCCGCCGCCTGCGCCGGCGAGGTCGGCACGCCCGCGGCCATCGCGCTCGATCGCTACGCCACCAGCGTCGGCTTGGCTTTTCAGGTGGTCGACGACATCCTCGACGCCGAGGCCAGCACCGAGGTGCTGGGCAAGACCGCCGGCAAGGACCAAGCTGCGAACAAGCCGACCTATGTCAGCATGCTGGGCATCCGCCCGGCGCGCGAACTCGCCGCTGAACTGCATGCCCGCGCAACCACGGCGCTGAACGAGTTGCCCGGCCCGACGCAGCGGCTGCGTCAACTGGCCGGCGCGCTGCTCGACCGTGGCGCCTGAGTGCGGCCGGTTGGGTACTCGCCAGCGCAAGATTTTTGACCCTGTCCGGATTGCCTTGAGGCGGGAACCGAATCCCGACCAGAACAGTCGGATATTCAAGACGTGCCTTATACTCGGGTGCGATAACGAAGACGAATAAATCCTCAGAGGCTCACCATGCATCCCAACGAACCCATGCAGATCCCCGACGTCCAGGGCACTCCCGACACCCGCCAGTTAGCCATCGACAAAGTCGGCATCAAGGACATCCGCCACCCGGCCAAGGTCATGGACCGCTCCGGTGGGGTGCAGCACACGGTGGCCAATTTCAATATGTACGTGCACCTGCCGCACAACTTCAAGGGCACGCACATGAGCCGCTTCGTCGAGATCCTCAACAGCGGCGACCGCGAGATCTCGGTCGAGTCGTTCGAGCCGCTCGTGCGCGAGATGGTCGGTCGTCTCGAGGCCGAGTCCGGCTACGTCGAGATGCACTTCCCCTATTTCGTCAACAAGAAGGCGCCGGTGTCCGGTGTCGAGAGCTTGCTTGACTACGAAGTGACGTTCATCGGGGAGGTGCGCCAGGGCACCTGGCATTTCAAGATGAAGGTGCTGGTGCCGGTCACCAGCCTCTGCCCCTGTTCCAAGAACATTTCTGATTACGGCGCGCACAACCAGCGCTCGCACGTTACCGTCACCGTGGAGACGCGCGATTTTGTCTGGATCGAGGACGTCATTCAGACGGTGGAGGCGCAGGCCTCTTGCGAGCTCTATGGCCTGCTCAAGCGCCCCGACGAGAAATACGTGACCGAGCGCGCCTACGAGAACCCCAAGTTTGTCGAGGACATGGTGCGCGATGTCGCCACCGCGCTCAAGGCCGACCACCGCATCGGCCGCTTCACGGTGGAGTCGGAGAATTTCGAATCGATCCACAACCACTCGGCTTATGCCCTGATCGAAGGTGGTCACGCTTGAGCATTTTAGTTATGCACCAAATGGCATAACTTAAAGAGCGATTCGGTTTTCGTATGGCAGTCATAAAACATTGCGATTGCGTCCGCGGCTGCTTTGCTGCACCTTTCAAGGTGTGATGGCGTGGGGTAGTCTTGAGGGTCTTCGCTGCGGGGCGTGACTTCTGCGATGTCGTAACGACGTCCCGGCATGAGCGGCCGACCCTGTGCTGTGGAGTCGCGCACGCGCCCCGTCCACCGTAATGAACTCATCCGGCCCGACCCCATCGGGTCCAACCGATTCGAATTGAGGAGATTTGTCCATGACGCACCCTGCAGCGGGCTTTCAGACCTGTGCTTTCCCCAACAACCTGTCGGTCGCCCAAGGTGATCCCGACCTGTGGGCCGCCATCCAGCAGGAGGCGCGTCGCCAGGAAGAGCACATCGAGCTGATCGCCTCGGAAAACTACACCAGCCCGGCTGTCATGCAGGCGCAGGGCTCGGTCCTCACCAACAAGTACGCCGAAGGCTATCCGGGCAAGCGCTACTACGGTGGTTGCGAGTACGTCGACATCGTCGAGCAACTTTGCATCGACCGCCTCAAGCAGCTCTACAGTGCCAACTTCGCCAACGTGCAGGCCAGCTCGGGCTCACAGGCCAACCAGGCCGCCTTCCTCGCGCTGTTGCAGCCGGGCGACACCATCATGGGCATGAGCTTGGCCGAAGGCGGTCACCTCACCCATGGCATGCACCTCAACATGTCGGGCAAGTGGTTCAAGGTCGTCAGCTACGGCCTCGACGCCAAGGAAGTCATCGACTACGACGCCATGGAGCGTCTGGCGCACGAGCACAAGCCCAAGCTGATCATCGCCGGCGCCTCGGCCTACGCCCTCAACATTGACTGGGAGCGCTTCGCCAATGTCGCCAAGGCAGTCGGTGCCTATTTCATGGTCGACATGGCGCACTACTCGGGCCTGATCGCCGCCGGCGAGTACCCCAACCCGGTGCCGTTCGCCGACGTCGTCACCTCAACTACCCACAAGAGCCTGCGCGGCCCGCGCGGCGGCATCATCCTCACCAACCACGAGGAAATGGCCAAGAAGCTCAACAGTGCCGTATTTCCGGGCGTGCAGGGTGGCCCGCTGATGCACGTCATTGCCGGCAAGGCCACCGCCTTCCACGAGGCCCTGCAGCCCTCGTTCAAGGCCTACCAGCAGCAGGTCAAGAAGAACGCCGCGGTGCTGGCCGACACGCTCACCGAGCGTGGTCTGCGCATTGTCAGCGGTCGGACCGAGAGCCACGTCATGCTGGTCGATCTGCGTGCCAAGGGCATCACCGGCAAGGAAGCCGAGCGCGTGCTGGGCGAAGCGCACATCACCTGCAACAAGAACGGCATCCCCAACGATCCGGAGAAGCCCTTCGTCACCAGCGGCATCCGTCTCGGTTCGCCGGCGATGACCACCCGCGGTTTCAAGGAAGAGCAAGCTCGTCTCACCGCCAACCTGGTGGCCGACGTGCTCGAAGCGCCGAACGACGCCGCGCGCATCGCCGCGGTCAAGGCCCAGGTCACCGAGCTGACCCGCGCCTTCCCGGTCTACGGCAACAGCTGATTTCGCGCGGGTCCGGGGCGTCCGGCTCGCGCCGGGCGCCCTGCCCCGTTTTGCCGCTCGTTTTCCGATTCCGTTTTTTTACCCGCAACTGCAAGCCCACACGGCCTGCCCCATGAGGCAGCGCCGGTTCAGAGAGGAGATTCCACGTGGCTGGTCGTAATTTTCTGTTCGTTCCCGGTCCTTCCAATGTGCCCGACCGCGTTCTGCGCGCCCAGGTCGTGTCGATGGAAGACCACCGTTCGCCCAAGTTCCCCAGCCTTTGGGAGCAGATCGCCCCGGGGCTGAAGAAGCTGTTCCGCACCACCACCGGTACCCCGTTCGTGTTCCCCTCGTCGGGCACCGGCTGCTGGGAAGCTGCTGTCACCAACACCCTGAGCCCCGGCGACAAGGTGCTGGCCTCGCGCTTCGGCCAGTTCAGCCACCTGTGGATCGACATGTGCACCCGTCTCGGCCTCGAGGTCGAAGTGATCGACGTCGAGTGGGGCACCGGCGTGCCGCTCGAGCAGTACGCCGAGCGCCTCAAGGCTGATACCGGCCACCAGATCAAGGCGGTGCTGGCTTGCCACAACGAGACCGCCACTGGCGTCAGCTCGGACATCGGCGGCGTGCGCAAGGCGGTGGACGATGCCAAGCACCCGGCGCTGCTGTTCGTCGACACCGTCTCGGGCTTGGGCTCGATCGACTTCCGCTTTGACGACTGGGGCGTCGACATGGCCGTCTCGGGCTCGCAGAAGGGTTTGATGCTGCCGGCCGGCCTCGGCGTGCTCTGCGCCAGCCCGAAGGCGCTCGAGCTGCGCACCAGCGCCAAGATGAAGCGCTGCTACTTCGACTTGGGCGATATGATCAACGCCAACGCCACCGGCTACTTCCCGTACACCCCGGCGCTGTCGCTGTTCTACGGCCTGATCGAGGCGCTCAAGGCGATCGAGGAAGAAGGTCTGGACAACATCATCGCCCGCCACACCTACCTCGCCGAAGGCTGCCGTGCTGCGGTGCAGAAGGGCTGGGGCCTGCAACTGTGCGCCAAGGAGCCGAAGTGGTACTCCAACACCGTTTCGGCGGTCATGGTGCCGGAAGGCTTCAACGGCGCCGATGTGATCGCCCGCGCCTACCACCGCTACAACGTGTCGCTCGGCGCCGGCCTCTCCAAGGTCGCCGGTAAGCTGTTCCGCATCGGCCACCTCGGTGACCTCAACGAAGTGCACCTGTCGGCCGGTATCGTCGGTGCCGAGATGGCCATGCTCGACGTCGGCATCAAGGTCCAGCCGGGCAGCGGTATCGCCGCCGCCAGCGAGTACTGGCGCAACAACGAGCCGCCCTCGGGTCTGCTCAAGCGCTGGTAAGCGGCAGCGCCCGCGATGCGGCGTCGCCCTCGGGTGGCGCCGCCGGCCGAACGGGAGTCGGCGCACGGCGCCGGCCCGCCCGGCAGTTCGGGCACGCGGGCTCAGGCAGGCAGGATCGAGCACGCATCACCAAGCAAGCAGACTCAAGCAAGCAGGATCAAAGGGGGAGGACCCATGGAGCACGTCGTATTCCTGGACCGGCAATCGCTCAAGGCGAACGTCCGCAAGCCGAAGTTCGAGCACACCTGGGCCGAGCACGTCCAGACGCTCGAGTCGGAAGTGGTCGAGCGCCTCAAGGACGCCACGGTGGCCATCACCAACAAGGTGCCCATCCGCAAGGCGACGCTGGAACAGCTGCCCAAGCTCAAGATGATCGCGGTGGCGGCGACCGGGTATGACGTGATCGATGTGCCGGCCTGTCGTGAGCGCGGCGTGGCGGTGGCGAACATCCGCAACTACGCCGTGCACACCGTGCCCGAGCACGCCTTTGCCCTGATCTTCGCGCTGCGCCGCAACATCATCGCCTACCGCGAAGACGTGCTCAACGGCCGCTGGCAGGCGCAGGACCAGTTCTGCTTCTTCGACCACACCATCAGCGACCTCTACGGCAGCACCATCGGCATCTTTGGCGAAGGTGTGCTGGGCGAGGGCACGGCCAAGATCGCGCGCGCCCTCGGCATGCGCGTTCTGTTCGCCGATCATCCGCCGCCCAAGGCGCCCAATGTCGAATTCACCGACCCGGACACCGTCCTCGCCGAGTCCGACATCATCTCGCTGCATTGCCCGCTCACGCCGGAGTCGCGCGGCTTCATCGGCCTCGAGCAGTTCAAGAAGATGAAGCGCAGCGCCATCCTCATCAACACCGCCCGTGGCGGTCTGGTGGACGAGGCAGCGCTCAAGCAGGCTCTGGAGACCGGCCTCATCGCCGGCGCCGGCTTCGACGTGCTGACCAAGGAACCGCCCAAGGACGGCAACCCGCTGCTGGACATCCGCACGCCCAACTTCATTCTCACGCCGCACGTGGCATGGGCGTCCGACGGTGCCATGCAGTTCCTGGCCGACCAGCTCATCGACAACGTCGAGTTGTTCATCGCCGGCACGCCGCAGCATCTGGTGACCTGAGCGTCGGCACCGAATTCCATGCCCCGCGCCGCGGGGCTGTTCCAACACCGCACATCGAGTACGACCCATGAGCAAGAAACTTCTGTTCCAACTGGACACCGACGCCATCGGCAACAGCTTTGACACCGTCGTCGCCTATGACGGCGGCGCCGACCACGTCATCGTCCACGGCGGCATCAACCCGCAGAACGTCGGCTTTCTCGTCGATGGCTGCATCTTCACCCGCGGCGAAAAGCAGAACACCGCCATCTTCGTCGGTGGCAGCAACCTTGCCGCCGGCCAGGAGCTGTTCAAGGCGGTGCAGAAGAAGTTCTTTGCCAAGTTCCGCGTCTCGGTGATGCTCGACTCCAACGGTTCCAACACTACTGCCGCCGCCGGCGTAGCCTGCCTGACCAAGCACACCAGCGCCAAGGGCAAGCGCGCCGTGATACTCGCCGGCACCGGTCCGGTGGGCCAGCGCGCCGCCGCCATGTTGGCGGGCGAGGGCGCGCAGGTGGTCATCACCTCGCGCACCGTCGACAAGGCGCAGGCTGCCTGTGACGACATCAAGGCGCGCTTCGGTTACGACTGCATCGCCGCCGCCGGCGGCACGCCCGAAGAGCGTCTCGCCGCCATTCAGGGCGCACACCTGATCTTCTCCGCCGGCGCCGCCAGCAGCGAGTTGCTGCGCGAGGACGACTGGGCCACCAGCCCGACGCTGGAAGTGTTGTGCGATGCCAACGCCACCCCGCCGCTCGGCATCGCCGGCATCGGCATGGGTGACAAGGCGGTCGAGAAGCACGGCAAGATCGTCTACGGCGCGCTGGGCTTCGGCAACCTCAAGCTGGCCGTGCACCGCGCCTGCGTGGGCAAGCTGTTCGAGGCTGCCGACCAGGTGTTCGATGCCGAGCAGGTTTACGCCGTCGCCAAAGGCATGGTCTGAGGAGCGATGCGATGACCATGAAGCAACTCCCGGTCGAGGCTTTCCTCGATCAGCTCGCCTCCAGCCAGCCGACCCCGGGTGGCGGTTCCGCCGCAGCCGTGATGGGCGCCATGGGCGCCGCGCTGGTGAGCATGGTAGCCAATCTCACTGTCGGCAAGAAGAAGTACGCCGAGGTCGAGCCGCAGGTCAAAGAGGTGCTGGCGCAAAGTGAGGCGCTGCGCGCGCAGCTCACCGCCGCCCTGCAGGAAGATGTTGCCGCATTCGACACGGTGATGGCCGCCTACGGCTTGCCCAAGGACACCGACGAGCAGAAGGCCGCCCGCAGCGCCGCCATCCAGGTCGCGCTCAAGGAGGCCACCGAGGCACCGCTGCACTGCGCCCGTCTGGCGCATCAGGTGCTGCCGCTGACGCTGCGCATCGCCGAGATCGGCAACGTCAACATCATCTCCGACGCCGGCGTCGCCGTGTTGGCCGCCCAAGCCGCCCTGCGCAGCGCGGTGCTCAATGTGTTTGTCAACGCCGCTGCGATCGAGGACAAGGCTTTCGCGCAGCCACGCATGGACGAGGCCGAGCGCCTGATGGCCGAAGGCGCGGCGATGGACGCCAAGGTCTTCGGCTTCGTCAAGCAGACCATCCTCGGCAATTGAGGACAGCGACACCGTGACCCAGACCGCGATCGCCGACCCGCGCAGCCTCCTCATCGACTCCTACAAGGCTGCCGTGGCCGCGGTCGATCCGCTGGTCATCCTGCCGCAGCACCTGCCCAAGCCGCCCAAGGGGCGTACGCTGGTGATCGGCGCTGGCAAGGCCGCTGCCTCCATGGCCGCCGCCGTTGAACGCCACTGGCCGGCCGACGCGCCGCTCGAAGGCGTGGTCATCACCCGCTACGAGCATGGCATGCCGACCTCGCGCATCCGTGTGGTCGAGGCTGGCCACCCGGTGCCGGACGAGAACGGCGAGGCCGCCGCGCGGGAGATCCTCTCTGCCGTGCAGCAGCTCGGTCCGGACGACCTGCTGCTCGCGCTGGTCTCGGGCGGTGGCTCGAGCCTGCTCAGCCTGCCGGTCGACGGCATCTCGATGGCCGAACTCAAGCAGGTCACCAAGGACCTGCTCAAGAGTGGCGCGCCGATCCAGGACATGAACACTGTCCGCAAGCACCTCTCGCTGATCCAGGGCGGCCGCCTGACCGCCGCCTGTCGCGCCCAAGTTCTGGCGCTGGTGATCTCGGATGTGACCGGCGACGAAGCCACCCACATCGCTTCCGGCCCCTGCGCGCCGGACCCGACCACGTTTGCCGACGCGGTCGCCATCCTCAAGCGCTGGGACGTCACGCCGCCGGCCAATGTCGCGCGCGTACTGGATGAAGGTGTGCGTGGCGAACGCGCCGAGACGCCCAAGCCGGGCGATGCGGTGTTCGCGCGCTGCGAGAACCGCGTCATCGGCACCGCCACCGGCATGCTCACCGCCGCTGCGGACTTCTTTGCCAGACATGGCATCGCCAGCGCCGTGCTGGGTGACTCGGTCACCGGCGAGGCGCGCGAAGTGGCCAAGGTCTACGGCGCGTTGGCGCGCGAGGTGCGCACGCACGACCGCCCGTTCAAGGCGCCGATCGCCCTCATCAGCGGCGGCGAATGCACCGTCACGGTCAAGGGCAATGGCCGCGGCGGCCGCTGCGCCGAGTTCCTCATGTCGCTTTGCATCGACCTCGAGGGCACCCCCGACATGTACGCACTGGCTGCCGACACCGATGGCATCGACGGTTCGGAGGACAACGCCGGCGCTTATCTGGGCCCGGACAGTCTGGGCCGCGCTGCCGCCAAGGGCCTGCCCAAGGCGCTCAGCTACCTCGAGAACAACGATGCGTACTCGTTCTTCGAGGCGCTCGGAGACCTCATCGTCACCGGGCCGACGCGTACCAATGTGAACGATTACCGCGTCATCCTGCTCACCCGCTGAGGGGGCAGGGGCGCGGCGCAGTCGCAAGCGAAGCACCGCAGCAGTACGACACGGCCCGGCCCGACGCGGGCGCCGACAGAACAATCAAGACTTAACCAGTTTGAAGGAGAATCGGCATGGCAAGCGATATCGAGATTGCACAGAAAGCGACGATGAAGCGCATCACCGAGGTGGCCGCCACGCTCGGTATTCCGGATGACCAACTCGAGCCCTACGGCCACTATAAGGCCAAGGTCTCCCTGGACTACGTCGACTCGCTCAAGGACAAGCCCAACGGCAAGCTGATCCTGGTTACCGCCATCAGCCCGACCCCGGCCGGCGAAGGCAAGACCACCACCACCGTGGGTTTGGGCGACGCGCTCAACCGCATCGGCAAGAAGACCGTCATCTGTCTGCGCGAGCCGTCGCTCGGCCCGGTGTTCGGCGTCAAGGGCGGTGCGGCTGGCGGCGGCTACGCGCAGATCGTGCCGATGGAGGACATCAACCTCCACTTCACCGGCGACTTCTCGGCCATCGCGCTGGCCAACAACCTGTTGTCGGCCATGATCGACAACCACATCAACCACGGCAATACGCTCGACATCGACCCGCGCCGCATCACCTGGAAGCGCGTCGTCGACATGAATGACCGCGCCCTGCGCGACATCGTCATCGGCATCGGCGGCACCGCCAACGGCTTCGTGCGTCAGGACGGCTTCGACATCGTCGTGGCATCGGAGGTGATGGCCATCTTCTGTCTGGCCACCAGCGTCAAGGACCTGAAGAAGCGCCTCGGTGACATCGTCATCGGCTACACCCGTGACCAGAAGCCGGTTCACGCGCGCGACCTCAACGCCCACGGCGCCATGACCGTGCTGCTCAAGGACGCGCTCAAGCCCAACCTGGTGCAGACGCTCGAGAACAACCCGGCCTTCGTTCACGGCGGTCCCTTCGCCAACATCGCCCACGGCTGCAACTCGGTCATCGCTACGCAGAGTGCATTGAAGCTCGGCGAATACGTGGTCACCGAAGCCGGCTTCGGCGCCGACTTGGGCGCCGAGAAGTTCCTCGACATCAAGTGCCGCAAGACCGGGCTGATGCCCTCCGCTTGCGTGGTGGTGGCCACCGTCCGCGCGCTCAAGTACCACGGCGGCAAGGACGTCAAGGCGCTCAACACCGAAGACCTCGAGGCGCTGGAGAAGGGCCTCGTCAACCTCGAGCGCCACGTTCACAACGTCACCAACCATTATGGTCTGCCGTGCGTGGTGTCGATCAACCGCTTCACGTTCGACACCGAAGCCGAGATCGCCATGGTCACCGAGCGCATGAAGGCGCTGGGCGCCAACGTGGTGCTGGCCGAGCACTGGGCCAAGGGCGGTGCCGGCGCCGAGAACGTGGCGCGCGAGGTGGTGCGTCTAGCCGAGGGCGAGAGCGCGCCCAAGTTCGTCTACGAGGACAGCGACAGCCTCTGGGACAAGATGAAAAAAGTCGCAACCAAGATCTATGGTGCCGCCGACATCAGCGCCCCGGCCAAGGTCAAGCAGCAGATCCAAGCCTGGCAGGACGCCGGTTACGGCAGCTACCCGATCTGCGTCGCCAAAACGCAGAGTTCGTTCAGCACCGACGCCACCGTGCGCGGCGCCCCAAGCGGCCACATGGTCAACATCCGCGAAGTGCGACTGGCTGCCGGCGCGCAGTTCATCGTCATGATCTGCGGCGACATCATGACCATGCCGGGCCTGCCCAAGGTGCCCAGCGCCGAGAAGATCGACATCGACGAAGACGGCAAGGTGGTTGGCCTGTTCTGAGGCTCCGGTCGTCGCCGGTCTATCGCAACCCGTCTATCGCAAGACATCCGGGTAGAAAGCGGGCGCTACGACGCCCGCCCACCGGTTCGAGTTTCCCAATGAACCGATTTTCCGTTTGAAGGAGAGAAGCAAGTGGACATCCACGAGTATCAGGCCAAGGAAATCCTGGCCAAGTATGGTGTGACGGTACAACCCGGTCGCGTTGCCTACACCCCCGAGCAGGCTGCCTTTGCTGCCACCGAACTCGGCGGCTGGCACTGGGCCGTCAAGGCGCAGATCCACTCTGGCGCGCGCGGCAAGGCCGGCGGCGTCAAGCTCTGCAAAACCTACCACGACGTGCAGGAAGCCGCCGGCAGCATGATCGGCAAGCGCCTCGTCACGCACCAGACCGGCCCCGAAGGCAAGCTCTGCGAGCGCGTCTACATCGAGGTCGCCGAGGCCTTCGAGAAGGAGCTCTATCTCGGTTTCGTGCTCGACCGCAAGGCCGAGCGCATCCGCGTCATCGCCTCGGCCGAAGGCGGCATGGAGATCGAGGAACTCGCGCAAACCGCGCCGGAAAAGATTCTCCAGCAGATCGTCGAGCCGGCTGTCGGCCTGCAGGCCTTCCAGGCCCGCGAACTGGCCTTCGGCATGGGTCTCAACATCAAGCAGGTGCAGCGCGCCGTATCGATCATCATGGGCTGCTACCGCGCCTTCCGCGAGAAGGATGCGACCATGCTCGAGATCAACCCGATGGTGGTGACCAAGGACGACCGCGTCATCGCCCTCGATGCCAAGATGAGCTTCGACGACAACGCCATGTTCCGCCTGCCGGACATCTCGGAGATGCGCGACCTGGCGCAGGAAGATCCGCGTGAAGCCGAGGCCAGCCAGCACAACCTCAACTATGTCGGCCTCGAAGGCGACATCGGCTGCATCATCAACGGCGCCGGTCTGGCCATGGCCACCATGGACACCATCAAGTACGCCGGCGGTGAGCCCGCCAACTTCCTCGACGTCGGCGGCGGTGCATCGCCCGAGCGCGTCGCGGTGGCGTTCAAGCTGGTCCTCTCCGACCCCAACGTCTCGGCCATCCTGGTCAACATCTTCGCCGGCATCAACCGTTGTGACTGGATCGCCGAGGGCGTCGTCGCCGCGGCCAAGGGCCTTCAGGTGCCGCTGATCGTGCGTCTGGTCGGCACCAACTACATCGAAGGTCGCAAGATCATCGAGAACTCGGGTCTGCCGATCATCGGCGCCGAGACCCTGCTGGAGGCCTGCCAGAAGGCCGTGGCCGCGGCCAAGGAACACCGCGCCAAGCTGGGCAAGTGATCGACCGGACCTGAGAGGACACACACATGAGCATTCTGATTGACGAAAAGACCCCGGTGATCGTGCAGGGCTTCACCGGCGACAAAGCGACTTTCCACGCCAAGGAAATGATCGAGTACGGCACCCATGTGGTCGGCGGCGTGACCCCGGGCAAGGGCGGCCAGAAGCACCTCGACCGCCCGGTGTTCAACACCGTCAAGGCCGCCGTGGACGCCACCGGCGCGCGCGCCAGCCTGGCTTTCGTGCCGCCGCCGTTCGCGGCTGACGCGCTGATGGAAGCTGCCGACGCCGGCCTCGAGCTGGTGTGCATCATCACCGACGGCATTCCCGCGCAGGACATGATGCGCGTCAAGCGCTACCTGATGCGCTACCCCAAGGAAAAGCGCACCACCATCGTCGGCCCCAACTGCGCCGGCATCATCTCGGCTGGCAAGGCCATGTTGGGCATCATGCCGGGCCACATCTACCAGCGTGGCAGCATCGGCATCGTGTCGCGGTCGGGCACACTGGGCTACGAGGCGGCCGAGCAACTGCGCGAAGTCGGCCTTGGTGTCACGACCTCGGTGGGTATCGGTGGTGACCCGATCAACGGTTCGAGCTTCCTCGACCACCTCGTGCGCTTCGAGAACGACCCCGAGACCGAAGCCGTGATCATGATCGGTGAGATCGGCGGCCCGCAGGAAGCCGAAGCGGCCGAGTGGGTGAGCAAGAACATGAGCAAGCCGGTGGTCGGCTACGTCGCCGGCCTGACCGCGCCCAAGGGCCGCCGCATGGGCCACGCCGGCGCGATCATCTCGGCCACCGGTGACTCGGCAGCCGAGAAGTCGGAGATCATGAAGTCCTTCGGCCTGCTGGTCGCCCCCAGCGCCAACGACTTCGGCAAGACCGTGCTCGAAGCGCTCAAGCGCAAGGCGGCCTGATCTGCCGTGAAGAGGGGGCTTCGGCCCCCTTTTTTTGCGCTGCGTCCATCGCGGTGGCGCAGCTGGTTTTGTACATAGTTTTCGATTCTGTATCAATGGGGTGTGGCCGATCCCGGTCCACCGCTTGCCAGCCGGGCCTGAGCGTCCGGCTTTCTGTCAGGAGACACACATGAGTTTTTACGCCGTTGAGCAGGCCACGCCGCGCCTGCACCGCTCTGAATTGGCCGTTCCCGGTTCCAACCCGGGCATGTTCGAGAAGGCCGCCGCCAGCAAGGCCGACGTCGTCTTCCTCGATTGCGAGGACGCCGTCGCGCCGGACGACAAGGAACAGGCGCGGAAGAACATCATCCAGGGTCTGAACGACATCGACTGGGGCAACAAGACCATGATGGTTCGCATCAATGGTCTGGACACCCATTACATGTACCGCGACGTGGTCGACATCGTCGAAGCCTGTCCGCGTCTGGACATGATCCTCATTCCCAAGGTCGGCGTGCCGCAGGACGTCTACGCCATCGACATGATGGTCACCCAGATCGAGACCGCCAAGAAGCGCACCAAGAAGATCGGCTTCGAAGTGCTGATCGAGACCGCGCTCGGCATGGCCAACGTCGAAGCCATTGCCCAGTCGAGCAAGCGTCTGGAGGCGATGAGTTTTGGCGTGGCCGATTACGCTGCCTCGACTCGCGCCCGCACCACCGTGATTGGTGGCGTGAACAAGGACAGCGTGGTGCTGACTGACAGGGACGAAGCTGGCAACCGTGACGCCTTCTGGACCGACCCCTGGCACGCCGCGCAAACGCGCATGATGGTGGCCTGCCGCGCCTACGGCCTGCGCCCGATCGACGGCCCGTTCGGTGACTTCAACGACCCGGACGGCTACATCTCCGCCGCCAACCGCTGCGCGGTGCTGGGCTACGAGGGCAAGTGGGCGATCCACCCCAGCCAGATTGAACTGGCCAACCAGGTCTACACGCCGTCGGAAGCCGAAGTGAACAAGGCCCGTCGCATTCTGGAAGCCATGGCGCAGGCCGCCAAGGAAGGCAAGGGCGCGGTTTCGCTGGATGGCCGTCTGATCGACATCGCCTCGATCCGTATGGCCGAGGCGCTGATCGCCAAGGCCGAGCAGATCGCCGGCAAGTAAGCCGACAGTCGCGGCGCGGCACGGACAGGCGCAAACGCGCCTGTTGCCGCGCCGCGCCGGTGGCCCTTGTTTACGGTTACCGTCAAAAAAGAGAAACGTCCGGCGCGCCACGCGCCGAACGTGTCAAGGCCCGCGCTAGCGGGCTTTTTTGAGCGCGGGCGGCGCAATGCGGCCCGTGGCGCGGGGGACTAACGCCCCATGGCTTCAAGCAGTAGCTGCTCGCGGTCGGCCAGACGTGAAATGCCCTTGGCGGTGAGCGTCACCATGCTGGTGCGCCGGTCTTCGCCTGGGTTCACCGCAACCAAGCCTTCATTGGTCATGCGACGCAGATACTTGGTAAGGGTTTGCAGGGTGCCGAAGCTTTCCTGCTTCACGAGGTCCGTCATGTTGACTTGTCGCTTGGCTTGAGCGATTTCGTAGAGGTAGGCCAGCAGATCGTCGACGCGGCGTGCGTCATGGTCTTGCTTGTAAACGGCGCGCATCAGGCTGAGGAAACGAACGTAGGCAAGATTTTGCATATAGGTCTTCTTTATCATGGGGCGGACACTGGTGGCGCGATTAAAGCACCACAACAATATGTGCGCAATAAAGAGCGAACACTTTGCGCGCGGACAGAGAATCTGCAGGCAATCAGCACCTTGGGCGGCTATCTAAAAGAGTCTTTAGTTTTTCGCAGCTTGGCGAATAAAATTGCAGAAGAATCAAGCTTGACCATGCTGGCAGAATCGGAACAATTGTTCAAAACATCGATTTCACACCGCAAGAAAGGGTTGGTCGAGCGTTCCTCGCCGATGGTTGAGGGCAGGGTTGGAAGACCGGCAGCACGCATCGCAGTCACCCGCTCCTGTCGTTCGAGCAGTGCCGAGTTGTGCGGATCGATGCTCAGCGCAAAACGGATATTGGTCGCCGTATATTCATGGGTGCAGTAGACCAGCGTCTCCGGCGGCAACGCTGCCAGGCGCATCAAAGACGCGTACATCACCGCTGCCGGCTGGTCGATACGGCCGCAACCGCAGGCGAACAGGGTGTCGCCGCAGAACAGCCGGTTTTGCCCATAATAGGCCACATGACCCACCGTATGCCCCGGCACGTCCAGCACCGCCAGTTCGAGCGCTGGTGCCCTCAGCGAGACCCAGCTGCCATCACCTACGGCGTGCGAGCGGTGCGGCACTGGCTCGCGCGCCGGCCCGTAGACCGGGATGTCGCGCCTGGCCAACAGCGCGCCGATGCCGCCGATGTGGTCGGCGTGGCTGTGCGTCACCAGGACCGCCCGCAGCGTCAGGCCCAGGCGGCCCAGCGTGGCTTCGACCGGTGCGGCGTCGCCCGGGTCCACCACCACCGCATCGCGGCCGTCGTGGATCAGCCACAGGTAGTTGTCTTCGAAGGCCGGGATCGGCTCGACCGTGAGGCCGTCCGGCGGCGCTGGGGGCTGCGGGGTGGCGCTGGCGTTCTGCATGGCCGCGAGGTTACCGCATGCCCTTGAGTGCCGCTGCCCTCGACTGGTGGCGGACGCCGCTTGGCGCCCATCTGCTGGCGCAGGAGCAGGACCTGCTCGACCCGGTGGTGCAGGATGTGTTTGGCTACCATGCGGTGCAGCTGGGCATGCCTGCCGTCGACCTGTTGCGCGAGAGCCGCATCCAGCGGCGCGGCATCATCGCTGTAGAGGCGGGCGACGTGCGCGCGCGGCCCGATCAGCTGCCGCTGGCCGACCGCAGCGTCGATCTGCTGCTGTTGCCGCATGTACTCGAGTTTGCCGGCAACCCGCACGCCGTGTTGCGCGAGGCCGACCGCGTGCTGATGCCCGAGGGGCGGCTGATCATCCTCGGCTTCAACCCGTTCAGCCTGTGGGGCGTGCGCCATTTTGCCGGGGGCGGCTACCCGTGGGCCGGGCGTTTCATTCCGGTGCCGCGTCTGCACGACTGGCTGCAGCTGCTTGATCTGGAGACGCGCGGCGGGCGCTACACCGCCTATGCGCCGCCGCTGCGCAGCCCGGCCGCGCGCGCGCGCTGGGCCTTCATGGAGAAGGCCGGCGACCGCTGGTGGCCGATGGCCGGCGGCGTCTACATGCTGCAGGCGGTCAAGCGCGTGCGCGGCCTGCGCGTGCTGCAGGCGCAGCCGGCGCGCCGCACGGTGGCGCGGCCGGTGCTTGTCGCCGCCGGGCGTAACCACCGTCATTTGCGCTTGGTGGAACGCCGGTGAGCGCCGGGTTCCGACCCCGCCCGCTGTCCGCCGCCGTGACTGCCGATCCGCAGAGCGGCGCGGGCGCCGGGCCTTCGGCCGCGGGCGAGGCGGTGGTCGATGTCTACACCGACGGTGCCTGCCGCGGCAATCCGGGCCCCGGCGGCTGGGGTGTCTGGCTGCGCTGGGGCGGCCACGACAAGGAACTGCATGGCGGCGAGCCGCACACCACCAACAACCGTATGGAACTGCGCGCGGTGATCGAGGCGCTCGGTGCGCTCAGCCGGCCCTGCCAGGTGCGTCTGCACACCGACTCGCAGTACGTGCAGAAGGGCATGACCGAGTGGCTGCCGGGCTGGAAGCGCCGCAACTGGCGCACCGCCGGTGGCGATGCGGTGAAGAACGCCGACCTCTGGCAGGCGCTTGAGGCCGCCGCGGCGCGCCACCGCATCGACTGGATCTGGGTGCGCGGCCACAACGGCCACGGCGGCAACGAGCGCGCCGACGCGCTGGCCAATCTCGGCGTCGACGCGGTGATCGCCGGTGCGCCGGTTGGCCGCAGCACCGGGCAGGGCGCGCCATGAGGCAGGTCGTGCTCGATACCGAGACCACCGGGCTCGAGGTGACGCAGGGCCACCGCATCGTCGAGGTGGCGGCGGTGGAGTTGATCGACCGCCGGCTCAGCGGGCGGCACTTTCATCGCTACCTCAACCCGCAGCGGTCGGTGGAGCAGGGCGCGCTGCGCGTGCACGGGCTCGACGAGGCCTTCCTCGCCGACAAGCCGCTGTTTGCCGACATCGCCGCCGAACTGGCGGATTTCCTGCGCGGCGCGCAGTTGATCATCCACAACGCGCCATTCGACATGGGCTTTCTCAACGCCGAGTTCGAGCGGGTGCGGTTGGAGCGCCCCGATTTCGAGCGTGCGCGCCTGATGGCCGACGATGGCGTGTCTATCGACGTGCTCGACACCCTGCCGATGGCGCGCGAACTGCACCCCGGCAAGCGCAACAGCCTCGATGCGCTGTGTGAGCGCTACGGCGTCGACAACAGCGGGCGCACCTTCCACGGCGCGCTTCTGGATGCGGAATTGCTGGCCGAGGTCTATCTGGCCATGACGCGCGGTCAGGAGTCGCTGATCACGCTGCTGGCGGCCGAGGAGGCCGCGGGTCTGGCGGCCGGCGACAGCGGCCTGCTCGGGCTCGACATCGTCGTGCTGCGCGCGACCGACGTCGAAGTGGCGGCGCACGAGGCGCTGCTCGCCGGCATGGGTGGCAAGGTGCCGCCGGTCTGGATGCAATAGGATGGTCGCGGTAAGGTGTATGCCGCGATGACTCTCATGATGAAACGGACCCCCGCATGACCCCCGCACTTGCCGAACTCGTGTCCGTGCTCATGTCCTGGGCAGTGCAACTGAGCGGCTACCCGGCGCCGGCGCATCTCCCCGAGGTCGAATTGGTGAAGCACCAGTGGCTCATCGAGCAGGCCTGCGGGGGGCAGGCGTGCAAGATCCAAGGCTGGTTGCCACCCGGCGACCGCATTTACCTCGACGAGGGGCTCGACCCGGTGGCCAGCACCATGGACTCCTCGGTGCTGCTGCACGAATTGGTGCACTACCTGCAGCGCGAGTCCGGACGCTTCGGCGACGACTGCAGCGCTGCCATCGACAAGGAGCGCGAGGCCTACGCCACGCAGCGCAGCTTCCTCGCCGCCTACGGCCAGCACGCGCCCATGTTCATCGTCATGCACGGGCTCGCCTGCGGCAGCACCGGCGGCACGCCGCCCACCCCCGGTGCGCCCGGCAATTCTGCCGCGCCGTCCTGAGTGCCGGTGCGGGGCTGGCCGCGGTCGGCACGGCGCGCTTGCCAAATCCGCCAAAGCCTGTATCCTTCGCACCTTGCGTTCTGATGCGGTGCAACATCGCAGCGAACGCGGTCTCGTCCCTGACCCCCGTCTGTCCGGCATGTTCCGGCAGCCTCCGACCGGTTGGCGACTTGCCCCGGCGGTCGGCTCCCGCAGCGCCTTCCGTTGAATTCGATCTGCCCTGCTGGCCATGCGCCACCGGCGGCTGTTCGTTTGCTGCGTCATCGCAACAACAAGGCAACACCATGTCAGACATCCTGCAAGTTTCGGCGACCCCGGTCACATCGCTCGCCGCCACCCATCCGAACCCGGCCGCGGCCCCCGCTGACGCCACCCTGTCCGGTGCTTTTGCCGAGTTGGGCCTCGCCGACGCGCTGGTGCGCGCCGTGAGCGACGCGGGCTATACCGAGCCGACGCCGGTCCAGGCGCGCGCCATTCCTGCCGTGCTCGACGGCAGCGACCTCATGGTCTGCTCGCAGACCGGCTCCGGCAAGACCGCCGCCTTCCTGCTGCCGGCCATCGAGCGCATGCAGCGCGCTCCGCGCGAGGGCAGCGCACGCGGCCCGCGCCTGCTGGTGCTCTCGCCCACTCGCGAGCTGGCCACGCAGATCACCACCGCAGCCGAGCAGTTCCTGCGCCCGTTCCGTCGCATGCGCGTGGTCAGCATCCTCGGCGGCATGCCCTACCGCGTGCAGAACGCCATGCTGGCCAAGCCTTACGAGATCCTGGTGGCCACTCCCGGCCGCCTGATCGACCAGCTCGACCGCGGCCGCATCGACCTCTCAGGGGTGGAGATGCTGGTGCTGGACGAGGCCGATCGCATGCTCGACATGGGCTTCATCGAGCCGGTCGAAGCGATCGCCGCGGCCACGCCGGCGGCGCGTCAGACCCTGCTGTTCTCGGCCACGCTCGAAGGCCGCGTCGCCGGCCTGGCGCGCAACCTGCTGCGCGACCCGCAGCGCATCGAGATCAGCACGCCGCAGACGCGCCACGACAACATCGCGCAGCACATCATCCGTGCCGACGACATGGCCCACAAAAACAAGCTGATGCGCCACATCCTGCTGCAGCCGGACGTCACCCAGGCGGTGGTGTTCATGGCCACCAAGCGGGAGTGCGACCGCGTCGCGCAGGAACTCGGCGACGAGGGCTTCTCGGTCGCCGCCATGCACGGCGACATGGAGCAACGCAGCCGTAACTGGACGCTCAGCCAGTTGCGCCAGGGTCGGGTGCAGGTGCTGGTGGCCACCGACGTCGCCGCGCGCGGCATCGATGTGCCGGGCCTCTCGCACGTCATCAACTACGACCTGCCGCGCGCTGCCGAGGACTACGTGCACCGCATCGGCCGCACCGGCCGTGCCGGTGCGCGCGGTACTGCCATCTCGTTCGCCGGCCCGGCCGACGGCGTGGTGATCAAGCGCATTGAGCGCTACATCGACCGCAAGGTGGACGCGCTGGTGATTCCCGGGCTCGAAGCGCGGCGCCCGCAACGTGATGCCGTTGACCGCGTCGGCCGCAAGCCGGGCTTCCGCCCCAATTCGCCCGGCAGCTACAACAAGCCGGGCGGTGGCGGCTTCAAGCGTGGTGCACCACGAAAGCCTTCTCGACCGTAAAGTTGCCGACACCGCGGTGGCTGGTCATCACCCAGCCCCGCGCCTCCAGCACATCCGTGACCTGCTTGTTCATCTCCGGGTTGCCGCAGAGCATGACGCGGTCGTGGTCCTTGTCCGGTTCGGGCAGACCGAGTTCGCGCGCGCCGGCACCGGTCAGCAGCAATTCCGAGCAGCGCATGCTGCGTTCGAACGGCTCGCGCGTGACGCTGGGCAGATAGTGCAGTTGCGGATTGGCGGCACAAAGCGCCTCGATGTCGGCCTTGTAGGCCAGCTCCGGCACGGTGCGCACGGTATGGATCAGCACCACCTTGTCGTAGGCCTTGAACACCGCTGGGTCGCGGATCAGGCACATGAACGGCGCCAAGCCTGTGCCCGTGGCCAGAAGGTAGAGCACGCGCCCGGGCTGCAGGTAGTTCAGCGTGAGCGAGCCGGTGGCCTTGCTGTTCACCCACACCGAATCACCGGGCTGGACGTGTACCAGGCGGCTGGTCAGCGGGCCGTCCGGCACGTGGATGCTGAGGAACTCGAGGAAGGGCTGGTCGTTGGTCGAGACGATCGAGTAGGCGCGGGCGATCAGCTTGCCCTCAGGCTTGAGTCCGATGGTCACGAACTCGCCGTTCTCAAAAGTAAACCCTTCAGGCCGCGTGGTGGTGAAGCTGAAGGTCTTGTCCGACCAGGTGCGTACCGTTTGAACGGTCTCTTGTGTGTAAGGCACGTCATGCTCCGCAGGCTGAATTGGTTGAAGATAACAAAACTCCGTGGCGCCGTACCTGAACAGAATCATTTTGTTTATGCATGGGATTCATAAGCCGGTTGGTCTTGGCGCAGTGGCTGCGGCGCTGGTCGGCGTGGCGCTCCTGCTGCTGGCGTGCCGGCCGCACGAGCCGGCGCTGCCGCCGCCGCAGCACAGCGGCGAGCTGGTGGTGGTCTCGCGGCAGTCGCCCACCACGGTCTACCGCGATGCCGATGGCCAGCTCGCCGGACCGGATTTCGATCTGGTCAGCGCGTTTGCCAACTCCTTGGGCGTCAAGGTGCGCTGGGTCTGGGTCGAGCGCGAGCGGCAGATGCACGAGCAGCTCGACCGCGGCCGCGCGCACATGGCGGCGGCTGCGCTGTCGCCAAGCGCCCCGGCGCTCGCCTTGGTGCGCTTCGGGCCGCCTTTCCTCTGGCGCCATCAGGCCGTCGCCATGCGCAGTCGCGACGGGCCGATGCCCTACCGGGTGTCCCAACTGGCGGGACTGAACGGCTGGGTGGCGGCCGATACGCACGCCGCGCGTGTCCTCGAGGACCTCGCGCCACAGCCCGGTGGCGCGCTGCAGCACGGTGATCCGGCCACTGCGGTGGATGCCCTGCATCGCGTCGCCGATGGCCAGCTGGACTACGCGGTGGTGGATTCGCTGCTGCTGGCGCGCATGCGTCACTGGCTCATCGACCTTGAGCAGGCTTTCGAGATACCCGGTCCGCGGCCGGTGGCGTGGGCCTTTCCGCGCTATGGCAACGAGCAGTTCTATGAAGCTGCCGCCGACTTTCTCGCCCGCAGCCGCGCCAATGGCGCGCTGGCGGCCTTGCACGAGCGGCATTTTGGCCACCTCCGCCGGCTCGACACGTTCGACATCGGACAGCTGCTGGAGCACCGCGAGAGCCGGCTGCCGCGTTACCGCGAGTTGTTTCGCGAGGCGGCTCGGGTCACCGGCATCGACTGGCGCTGGCTCGCGGCGCTGGCCTATCAGGAGTCCAAGTGGGACCCGCTGGCGACCTCGTGGACCAACGTCCGCGGCATGATGATGCTGACCGAGACCACGGCCCAGCAGATGGGGGTGACCAACCGCCTCGACGCGCGGCAGAGCATCCTCGCCGGTGCGCGCTATCTGGCGCGGATCATGGAGGCTCTGCCGCCAAAAGTTAGTGGCGAGGACCGCCTGATGATGGCGCTGGCCGCCTACAACCTTGGCGAGGGCCACCTGCGGGCCGGCCGCCGCATGGCCGCCGCCATGAAACTGGATGCCGATACCTGGGGTGGGGTCAAGCGCGCGCTGCCGGAGTTGGCTCGCCCGGACATCGCCGCGCGCCTGGTGTCCGGCCCGGCCCGTGGCGGTGAAGCGGTGATCCTGGTGGAGAACGTGCGCGGCTATTACGAGGTGCTGGCGGCCGCCGAGCGCGACGGGCCGACCCGGCAGGCCACACGCGGCTTGTTCGGCGGCGATGTGTTCCGGCCACCGCCCAGGCCTGCCGACCCGATCATCTGGTAGGCAAGCAGGGGGCAAGGCTGCTGCGGTGGCCGTCCGCGTTGTCGGGCGGGTGCTCGCTGCCGCGCCTGCCCGCATAGCAGGTCTCGGTCGCTGTACGCCCCCCCGCTCTCAGCCGATCATCGTTGTGACTTCTTGCAAGGTATTGCGACCGCTCAAAGGTGCTCCGCGCCGCCGAGCCACGGCCGCAGCGCCGCCGGGATACGCACCCGGCCGTCGGCCTGCTGGTGGTTCTCCAGCACCGCGACCAGCGCGCGGCCTACGGCAAGCCCGGAGCCATTGAGGGTGTGCACCAGCTCGGTCTTGCCGGCGGCGTTGCGGAAACGCGTCTGCATGCGCCGCGCCTGGAAGGCCTCGCAGTTGCTGCAGGACGAGATCTCGCGGTAGGTGTCCTGCGCCGGCAGCCAGACCTCGAGGTCATAGGTCCTCGCCGCGCCGAAACCCATGTCGCCAGTGCACAGTTGTACAACGCGGTAGGGCAACTCCAGCAGCTGCAGGATGTGTTCGGCGTGGCCGACCATCTGCTCCAGGGCAGATTCGCTCTGCGCCGGCGAGGTGATCTGCACCATCTCGACCTTGTCGAACTGGTGCTGGCGCACCAGCCCGCGCGTGTCCTTGCCATGGCTACCGGCCTCGGAGCGGAAGCACGGCGTGTGGCCGGTGAGTTTGATCGGCAGGTTGGCTTCGGCGAGGATCTCGCCACGCACGCTGTTGGTCAGCGTCACCTCGCTCGTCGGGATGAGGTAGAGCGCCTCGCTGTCGCCCTCCTGGCCGCCCTTTTTGGCAGCGAACAGGTCGGCCTCGAACTTGGGCAGCTGGCCGGTGCCGCGCAGGCTCTCGGCGTTGGCGATGTAGGGCGTGTAGCACTCCACGTAACCATGGTCCTGCGTCTGCGTGTCCAGCATGAACTGGGCGAGCGCCCGGTGCAGGCGCGCCACCGGCCCCTTCATGAAGGCGAAGCGCGCGCCGGCGAGTTTGGCGCCGGTGTCGAAGTCCAGGCCCAGCGCAGCGCCGACATCGACATGGTCCTTGACCGCAAAGTCGAAGGTGCGCGGCGTGCCCCAACGCCGCACTTCGACGTTGCCACTCTCGTCGCTGCCCACCGGCACGCTGTCCTGCGGCAGGTTGGGGAGGGCCAGCAGCAGCGTCTCCATCTCGCCCTGCAGGGCCTCAAGCCGCTCTGCCGAGCGCTTGAGTTCGTCGCCGATGCCGGCCACTTCCGCCATCACCGCATCCACCGGCTCGCCTTTGCCTTTGAGCACACCGATCTGCTTGGACAGCGCGTTGCGGCTCGCCTGCAACTGCTCGGTGCGGGTCTGCAGGGTCTTGCGCTCGGCTTCGAGCGCGGCAAAGCGCGGCACGTCGAGGAAAGGCTGCGGATTTT
Source organism: Rhodocyclaceae bacterium (assembly GCA_018882975.1). Lineage (GTDB taxonomy): Bacteria > Pseudomonadota > Gammaproteobacteria > Burkholderiales > UBA3065 > UBA3065. Next base: position 23,008 of record VEQZ01000030.1, read on the forward strand.
TGCGGCGCGACAGGCGCTCGACCACGCCGTCGAGGTCGCGGCGCAGCAGGTTGAGGTCAAGCATGGGGGCTCCGTGAGGCGCGGACCGGGCATCACCGGGTTCGCATCGAAAGCGCGAATTCTAGCCGCCGCGGGGGATGGCGGTGCGGCCCACCGACACGGTGCGCGGCCGCCTTGCTCTCCTGCGCTGGATCAGGTCTTGCCGGCCGCGGCGGGCTTAGCCTTGCTGCGTCGATCGACCGGGCCCGGCTGATCGGGCGCTGGCCGCCTGATCCTGGTCCCAAGCCGCAAAGGAGACCGTAGATGCCGCTGCTCAAGGAGTTGATGTCCGACTGGGTCGGGCTGCTTTCGCTCATCACCATCCTCGCCGTGCTCGCCATGGCCGGGTACTACGCGTGGCTGTTCAGTCGCAAGGTGAGCGAGGAGTCTGCCGCGCGCCAAGGTCGCGCCACTGGGGGTCGCGCCACTGCTGGTCGCGTCACGGCGGGTCATGACGCTTCGCCCGCCGCCCGGCGGCGCCACGGTCAGGCCTGACAGCCACGGTCCAGAC